>CAIWXH010000660.1 GCA_903916565.1 uncultured Oscillochloris sp.
CAGCGCGTAGATCTGCGCCATCGCGTTCTCGACCCGCGTGCCGCCTGCGACTGGCGTGAGGCTGAACATCCAGATTTGCGCCACCCCTGGCGCGAACGCGAAGCCCCCGCGCCAAGCGAAGCGGAACGGCGGCTCCCAGATTACGGTGCGGTTGGCCGTGGTGTACGTCAGCCCATTCACAAGTTGCTGCGATTCAAAGACCACGCCCTGGCCCATCGTCCCGTCGCCCAGCACCGCCACCGTCTGCACCTCACCGCTGCCCGCCAGCTCAGGGTGACGCTTCGGGTTGCTCAGCAAAGCCCAGACCTGCTCGACCGGCGCGGCAATCACCCCACTTACAGAAGCGCCAAGATAACGCATCGTCATACCCCTTTGTCAACGCTCAGTCTCTTACGGCGGTGCCCGCTTGCGCGGTGCCCGCTGGACGCATCCCTACGCGCCCGCCCAAGGATACACCAGATTGCCACAGGCAGCGCCGCCGCGCTGGCCGTGGTTCAGAGCTGATGCAATGTCGTTCGCCAATCCCCGCCCGGTGGCTGAAGCCACGGGCTAGTACCTGCGAAGCCCGCTGAAGCGGGCTGCCGAGCCTGCTTCAGCAGGCTTCGCAACCAAGAGCCGGGCGCTTCAGCGCCCCGGCGGGCGACGGTGCAACCGCCATGCCGTTTCGGTACACACAGGGCTTTCCTCTGCGCTCGGCCTGAAACCCGACCCCCGGCACCTGAAACCTTACCTTACGGTTTTGGGTTCACAGCCTCACGCTGCTCCGGGTGGTGCGCCTTCGCCGCTTTGCTGAGCGGTGCCAGTGCGACGATGGCGTGCGTGGTGTCCAGGGCTGCGGCCACGGGCGCGACGCCCCCTGCTGGCGGCGAAGCAAAGGCGTTATAGGCGATGGTGATGCCCAGCGCGAAGAGCGCACTCCCGATGCCGATCAAGGCGTTGAATGGGGCCGGCGCGATCACGGCCACACGGATCAGGACGGTGGCGATGGCGAAGCCCGTGTTGCGAAAGACCACATGGTAGGTTGAGCTGTAGTGCATCGAGACAAACACCAGCAGCACATCCGAGAAGATAAGCACCGTGTAGCAGTCGCCGAAAAACAAAATCGTGCGCCCCGCGCTGAGGTACTGCGCTACCGTGTAGATGGCGATACTAATGAAGGCCAGCATCAGCCCGATGGCGACAACTTTCTTGGTGGCGACAAACCCCGCCAGATGCTGAAAATCATCGGCAATCGTCTGATGGCGCTGGACACGGTAGTAGAAATGCAGGATGACGAACATCACCAGAGCGCCGGTTGCCAGCGCCATAATGGGCAAGATGGTGGGCATCGCCTTCGCCCAGGTCATCGGCTCATCGAAGGCGGTAAGCTCGCGGAACGCCCCCCGCAGCAGGATCAGCGACAGAATTTCAAGCTGCTTCCCAACCGTGTTCGACACCGAGCGGGCCAGGCCGAAGATGATCCCAACCAGGCCGACGATCTGGACGAGCTGGAGGGTGAAGTCGATGGCGTAGAAGTGATTGGTGGGCAGAATACTCGCCAGTGCGGGCGGTAGCAGCGCCCGCCGCTGGGCTTCGATCATCACCAGCGCGCCAATGAAGCTGAGGATCAGGGTATCTGCGACAATGTGGCGACTACGGGGACTCTCCCACCCCGCTTCCAGCTTGTCGAAGTGGTACGAGATCACGGCAAGGAATCGGTTCATCAGTAAATCTCTTGTTGCGTGTATGCAGCGTGTCGGTTCAGCCGACCTATACACATTGTAATCTCCAAAGACTGGTTCTTAGTTCAGCTCCCGACGCCCGCTAGGGCTGGTGCAACGGCGCTATTCGTGATTGGCATCGGGTTGCAGCACGTGGCACCCGTACGATTTCACGCCGCACGATCTGTATGAATTTACTGTAGATTGTCATTTCGAGGTCACCTAGGCTTGTTATACTTTCGGCCAGATTGGCGGATGTACGAGGATTTAGGCAATGACGATTTTGCGCCTCTTTCGTGACGGCACACGGCTCGAATTTGGCAAGGGCCACCTCGACCAGTGGTCGGTCTACCTGGCCCACCCTTTACGGGTCAAAACCCGCCCTGACGAGGCCGAGAGTCTGGCGCGGATCGAGCGGCTGACCCATACGCATAGCCCGCAGGCGCTCTACGCTGATTTTGTGGTGATCTACAACCGCGCCACCCACGAGCCGCAATTCTATGTCTTCGACCTCATCCACGCGATTGCCCGCGTGTACGGCGAGCTGAATTTCGAGGTCGAGGTGGCGCTGGCGCTGCTTTACGCCGAGATGGTGGCCCTTGAGCGGCGGCACCGCTCGCGCCCAGGGGTGAAGCGCCACCGGCGACTCGGCGTCCATCAGGTGCTTGTCGAGGGCTACAGCGCCCAGGCGGCGGTTGCTTTTAGTAAACACAAAGCCCCGGCACAGGTCATCGCTGCCTGCGCGGAGCGGGGGTTTTAGGCATCGGCGCGGGGAAACTCGGTTTTCCCGCGCCGATGCCTTGCGCTAAAGGCCGGAGCGCGGGGGATTCCGCAGCAGGATGCGTTCGGCTCCCCCTCGCCCGCTCCGGGAGAGGGGGCAGGCTTACAAGGGTGGGTTTTCTGGCCGATGGCGTCAGGACGCCGTCGCCGCATCCGGCCCTCACCCCCTTGCCCCCTCTCCCTCACGGGGAGAGGGGGAACCGCGATGGCGTCCTGATGCCTTCTCCCCCCTCTCCCGTTCAGGGAGAGGGGGGCAGGGGGGTGAGGGCAACCGGCGTCTCAGCAAAAAACCTACCCTTGAAAGGAGGGAGCAGGGGGGTGAGGGCTGGGCGGCAGCAGTCCTAAAAGTATTGGGCTTAAGACTCGAACTTCGGCGTCTCCAGCACCGCCCCCTGCGCGGCTGACGAGACGCAGGCGGCGTAGCGGGCCATCGCGCCCCAGGTGTAGCGCGGTGTCGGCGGCTGCCAGTCGGCCAGACGCGCCGCGAGCTCCTCGTCGGTCAGGCCCAGGTCGAGGCGGCGCTTGTCAATGTCAATGGTGACCGTGTCGCCGTCGCGCAGGGCGGCGATGGGGCCGCCGCGTGCCGCCTCGGGGGCGACGTGGCCGACCATCAGGCCACGGGTGGCGCCGCTGAAGCGCCCGTCGGTGATCAGCGCCACGGTCTCGCCCAGCCCCTGGCCGACAATCGCCGCCGTGACGCCCAGCATCTCGCGCATGCCGGGGCCACCACGCGGCCCTTCGTAGCGAATCACCACCACATCGCCCGGTTGAATCTGCCGCGTCAGCACCGCCGTCATTGCCGCCTCTTCCGAGTCGAAGACACGGGCCGGGCCGCTGTGGAAGCTGCGCTCGTGGCCCGCCACCTTCACCACGCTGCCGTCGGGCGACAAGCTGCCCTTCAGAATCACCAGGCCGCCGGTGGGCTTAATCGGCTGCCCCAGCGGGCGGATCACCTCCTGCCCAGGGGTCTCGACGGCGCTGGCCGACTCTTCAGCCAAGGTGCGGCCCGTGACGGTCGGGGCGCTGCCGTCTACGTGCCCGGCCTCGATCAGCCGCTTGGCGATCAACTGAATGCCGCCAGCGCGATCCACATCCACGGCGGTGAAGCGCCCGCCCGGCATCAGATCCACATAGAGCGGCGTGCGCGCACTGATGCGGTCGAAGTCGTCAATGTTCAGCTCCAGCCCAATCTCGCGGGCCAGGGCCAGCATGTGCAGCACCGCGTTGGTCGAGCCGCCGGTGGCGGCGACGCTGGCGATGCCATTCTCGAACGCGGTGCGCGTCAGCAGGTCACGGATCTTCACGCCCGAGCGCAGCAGATCCATCACGATTTTCCCGGCACGCACGCACTCGTCGAGCTTGCGCGGATCAACGGCGGGCACCGAGGCCGAGCCCATCGGCGAGAGGCCGATCAGCTCCATCAGGGTCGCCATGGTGTTGGCGGTGTATTGGCCGCCACAGGCGCCGGGGCCAGGGCAGGCCACATCCTCAATGGCCTTCAGCTCCTCGTCGCTGATCTTACCGGCGGCGTTTGCGCCAACCGCCTCGAAGACGTGCTGCACGGTGATCTCTTTGCCCTGATAGACGCCGGGCATGATCGAGCCGCCGTAGAGGATGATGCCGGGCAAGTTCAGGCGCGCCAGGCCCATCGCCGCGCCGGGGATGGTCTTGTCGCAGGAAACCAGGGCCACCATCGCATCGAACATGTAAGCGCGGCCCATCAACTCAATCGAGTCGGCAATCAGATCGCGGCTGACGAGGCTGGTCTTCATGCCCTCGGTACCCATCGTGATCCCGTCCGAGACGGCCACGGTGTTGAACTCCATCGGTGTGCCGCCCGCCGCGCGCACGCCCTCCTTCACTGAGACGGCCAAGTCGCGCAGGTGATAGTTGCACGGCATCGCCTCGATCCAGGTGTTGGCGATGCCAATGATGGGTCGCCCGAGATCGGCGTCGCTAAAGCCAATCGCCTTGAAATACGAGCGGGCCGCCGCCCGCGCTTTGCCGTCCATAATCACCCGGCTGTGCTCCCTGGGGTCGCTCGCCATACCACTTCCTCCGGTCGCTGCTTAAAAGAACCTGCCGGGGCTGATTATACGACAGCGCGGCGGGGGCGCGGTGTGTATGCCGGGGGACTGAAGTCCCCGGCTAGTACACAGCGGCGGAAATGCGCGGCAGGTTTTGTACCACGAAGCTCACGAAGGTCACGAAGGCCGAACCGCGTGCGGCTGCGCTCCGTGCCTGACGAAAATCACCGCGCAACCCGATACGAACTTCCAGAAAGCTGTACTAGGTCTGGCGAAGCCTGCCTTCGCAGGCTCGTTCAGGCCGCGCAGGCGGCCTTCGTCGATCCCAGCCCGCCCGTTTACGGGCCGGGCACCCCGCCCGTTGCACGTTCCCGGCAGGTGCGCTACACTCGCCGCCATGATCGTCTACATCGCCTACCCCACCAGCCTCACGCTGGCCTCGGCCAACGCGCTTCAGACCTACACGACCCTGCGCGAACTACGCGCCCGTCGCCCCGACACGCTGGCGATTATCCCGCGCTGGGGCCGCGAGCCAAGCCGCTTTGCTGAACTTGGTGCGCTGCACTTGCCGCGCCCCGCCATTGGCAAGCTCTCGCGGCTGCATAAGTCCACGCTGCTCTACTATCTTGAGCATAGCGCCTTCGCCTTCATGACCGCCGCCGTGATCGCGCCGCGCCGTCAGCAGGTCGAGGCCGTGTACGTGCGCCAGGTGATCTGCGCGGCTTGGTGGGCGGGCGTGTTGGGGCCGCTGCTCGACATCCCCGTCATTTACGAGGCCCACGATCTTGAGTCGCGCAACCCGTCGCGGGCGAAGGAGCCGTGGGCGACCGGCCTGCTCCACCTGATCGACCGCGTGGCGCTCACACGCTCAACGGCGGTGGCCTCACTCACCGACGATTTCCGCCGCCTGCTGGCGCAGATCGGCTGGCGCAACCCCGCCGAAGTCGCGGTCATCCCCGACGCCTACGACGAGCGCCTGTTCGCTCCCGGCGACCGCGCCGCTGCCCGCGCCGCGCTGGGTCTGCCGCCCAACGCGCCGCTCATCGTCTACGCCGGCATGACCTTCGCGCATCGCTGGCTCGACGGTCTGCTTGAGGCCACCGCACGCCTAGCCCCCGCGCACCCCGGCCTAACGCTTGTGCTGGTTGGCGGGCGCGATGCCGAACGCGCCGCTTTGGCCCAGCAGGCTGACGCCTTGGGCTTCACGGTAGAAGTGCGCCGTGCCGACGGGACGAGCCAGGCGGTGCCCATCGCTGCTGGGCCGTTGCTCGTGATTGTGCCGCCGCGCCCCCAGGCCGAGGTGGTGGGCTACTTGGCCGCCGCCGACGTGCTGGCGATCCCCGACACCGTCACCGACGTGACCGCCTCGCCGCTGAAGCTGTTTGAGTATTTGGCCTTGGGTCAGCCGCTGGTGCTGCCTGCCATGCCCGCGCTGCACGAGATTGTGCCAGCGGATCTGTGCCACCCGTTTGTGCGGCGCGACCTCGACGGGCTGACGGCAGCGCTTGGCGCGGCGCTCGCCGCTGGCGCTGACCCCGCTGGCGCCGCCGAGCGCCGCGCCTTGGCCGCCGCGCACACCTACGGCCAGCGCGCCGAGCGCATTCTTGCGCTGGTGGGGCGCGTGCGCGATAGGGACTAGCACCGCTGTTTTTTAAATAAGAACTGCTGCCGCGTCGCCCGCATCCCGTAAGGGTATTTTTTAGCGGGAAGGTGAGGATTGTTGGGTCAATAAAAGCCGGACGAGCGCAACACCTGCGCTTGTCCGGCTAACGCGCTGAAACCCAACGGCTAAAATCGTGGCTCAGCGACACTGGTTCAGCCATTGCTGATCGGGCAGCGCGTACGGGCGGAACTTCTCCAGCGTCCCCGCCTCATCGTTATAGAGCAGCGCACAGTGTGGCCCCAGCTTATTCGCATCGCCGGTATTGATTAGGTTCTGCGAATCGCTCTCACTCATCTGAAGCGTTACCCGCAACCCAAACTCACGCAAGGTCGCACGATCAAAGGTGCGATTGAGGTTCATTAGCGTGTCACACCACACAATGGTATGCACACCGACTTCTGGCCCGTCACGTAGAATTAGCGGGAGTTGCTGGGCCGGGTTGGTTGGCACGGCCGGGGCAGGATTGTTCGCACCGCCATAGGTTGAGCCGAACGAGTTCGCCAGACCCAAACGCTCGTCTTCGTTGTCGCGTGCTTCCAGCCCCGCACCAAAACTGCTGGCGAAGCTAGACAGCGTGCCCATTTCCGCTGCATCCTGCCGCAAGTCACGAGCGAGGTGCAAGCCATACAGCATGAGAAAGATGGGCCGTGCGCCGCCTTCATCGGCAGCAAGCCGCCGCTGCACTTCCTGAGCAAACACATTGATCATGCCCGCCATTTGGCGCCGCCGACCAACCGCGACCGGCGTGGGCAACTGATCAGCCAAGCGCCGAAAATGGTCTTCACCGTCATCTGCGCTAAAGTCCAGCACCGAAAACGTCTGGGCACCCCGCACCGCGCCCTGCGGCAACTGTGCAGCCAAACCGATGATCATCGTCGTAAAAAGGCCAAGCGGCGCTAGGGGGTTGCTGCCAACCATCAACATGTTGGTGCCGCTCTGCCGCCTGAAGGTTGCGGCAACCGGATCGGTGATCGCCACTGGCTCGCCCAGCCAAGCCTGGAGTGTGCGGGGATGCCGGTCAGGCGCTGGCGCGACTAGCGCTGTCTTGAGGGCGATGTTTTTGCGAATGTCCGCAGGCTCGTCGCCTTCAAACACGATCTGCGTGCGCTGATAGCCTTTGTCCTCCGCTAGGACGCGAATCTGCTGGAGATACTGGTCGCGTTCAGCATCAGGCAACCAGGCCACCTGAAAGGTATTATTCCCCTCGATCAAGCCGTTCTTGGCGTTGTAAATGGCTTCGCCCGGTCGTGAGAGCAGGCGTGCCGCCGGGTTATCATCCGCGAAGATGAGGCGTGAATCGGCTTCGCTGCATTGCAAGGCAATCCGCACCCCAAACGAGCCTTTGATACTCTCAGGTAAATTAGCTGCGCCGGTTAGGTTCTGCGACGCCAGCAAGACATGAATGCCGGTATTGCGCGCTTCACGCACCAGGAGTTCGAGGAGTTGGTAGGCGCGATTGGCGAGCTTGTCCTGCTCAATAAAGAACTTGTGGAACTCATCAACCACAAGCAGGATGCGCGGCAACGGCTGCTCCGTTTGCGCCCGATAGGCTTTCAGGTTCGTGACATGCTGCCCGCGAAACAGGTCACCACGCCGCTCGTATTCGCGGTACAACCCTTCCAGCACACTCAACCCAAACTCACGCTCACTTTCAATCGCAATGACCCGTGCATGTGGCAGTTGATAGGCCGCATAGGTCTTGAACTCGACCCCTTTCTTGAAATCGAGCAAATAGAGT
This sequence comes from uncultured Oscillochloris sp., assembly GCA_903916565.1. Taxonomy (GTDB): domain Bacteria; phylum Chloroflexota; class Chloroflexia; order Chloroflexales; family Chloroflexaceae; genus CAIWXH01. The sequence continues at coordinate 7,909 of CAIWXH010000660.1, forward strand.
TCTACCTCTTCAGGACTGTACTTGAGCGCGATGCCGATAATTAGGCTATGCAGCAGGGTAGACTTGCCTGAACCAATCTGTCCAACGACCAGCGCGTGATGGGCGGTACCCTCGCCCAGGATAAAGTCTTGAAATTTCTGGGCACCTGATGGCCCTAGCGGCACGCTCAGACGATCAACCACCGTCGCCGTTGGACTCCACCACGCTTCACGTGGCAGCGCAATGCGGGTAAACGGAACCTCCACCTTTTTAGCGGCAAGCAAAGCCGTGCCAACCTGTTCCAGAATGCGATTGACCAGCGCCGGTTTCGGCAGGGGTTCCAGGTCAAGGTCAATATATTCACAGGTCGGATCAGGGATGACAAAGTGGTTTCGCGCCGCGTGCCAAGCGACGACGGTTGAGACCCGCTCAAGCTCGGCAAGGTTAAAGCCATAGGGGCGGGGCTTCTCCAGATCTGCCAGCACGAGGGTAAACACACCACAGCGCGGCCCATTTTGCGCGATGCTGATCAGCCTGCGTGCCGCTTCATCCTGGAAGTTGACTGGAAAATCGAGTACGACTAGCACCTGATAGGGTTCGGCGATTTCGCCAGCCTGAGCATTGTAGGCTTCAATCGTGGCATATTGGTTACGCAGATACTTCTGAATAACATTTTCCATATGCTCCGTCAGCTTCGCCAGTTGTTGCTCAATGTGTCGTGGCTCCGACCACGCTTTGCTCTTCACCACCGCCTCGTTATAGTCAGCTAGGCGCATAAACGCCGCAACATTCTGTCCCAGTCCCACCGGATCAAGAAAGGTAAAGTGAACCTGTCCCGGTGGAATGGTTGCCAGGAGCCGTAAGATTAGCCCCTGCATCGCATTAATCGCTGGAGCTTTATACTCGCCGGTAACCTCGAAGAGCAGCGAACGGTCGCCGGGGAAGTCAACGTAGACAGGCAAGGGGAAGGCATCAAAGTCTGAGTCAAAGCTGCCGAGGCGCAGGATTGGCGCAGGCGTGACTGCGGGAGTCCAAGCCTGCCAACGTGGATCGCCCCATGCAGGCGAGATATGGGCGGTTTTCTTGCTAAAGGTATTGGCCTTATCAAACCACTCGCTGATCTGTTCGCCGTACGCACCCTTCCGTTCGCTCTGTTGTTGGGCATACCGCTGATCAATCTCAGCGCTCCGCTGCTGATGCAGCGCAAGGGCCGTCGCTTCCAACTGCTTGGTACCGTGTTCAGCGTTGGCAAGATTCTGCATCAAAGCCCGGACGGTCGCGCGCTGCTCATTCGCCCAGGAACTACCCGAACTAGCCATACCCACGAGTATGACCACGAAGATGACAATGCTAGCGACAACGAACACGCCAGAACCCCCCGCGAGGAGATTCCCGACAAAAGCGAGGGGCACAAAAAGCATGATCATCCAGGCCCAATCAGGCTTTTTCGCCTGTTCCAGCGTCGTGAGCTGCGCTTTCGCCGCTTGGAGTTCGCCCTCGACATCTTGGGGCGTCACCATAGCCCCTGACTGCGGGGCCGCGAAGGTTGCCAGCGCCTCATTCGGCAGCGGTTCGGCTACCCGTTTGAGCGCCTGCTGCCGGAGGGTTTCAATGTGCCCTGTGAACGTTTTGCTGCTGTGCTGCGCGCTCTTCAGTTCGCTTTGGGTCGCCTGCTTCTGCTCGGCTAGCTTTTGCTCGAGCTGCTGCATGAACTGATCGAACTGCTGCCCGAGGCTGATCAGCGCCGTGACGAAGGCCCGCTGGTGTGGCACGATCTGGG
>CAIWXH010000661.1 GCA_903916565.1 uncultured Oscillochloris sp.
CAGGAGCACCGCCGCGAGACGTTGCTGAACGATCCTGCGCGCAGCGCCGGGACGAAAGAGTCTCTCGTGCGCCTGTGGGGCCGTGCGCTGGCCCAGCGGATTGCGGAGCAGTTTGCCGTCCCAGCGCCACCGGAACGCCCGGTGGTGGTGCTGCGCGGCTTTGCGGCCCTGCACCCGCTGGGAACCCCCACCAGCCTCATGGAGTCGCTCGCGGAGCAGGAGCCGCGTGACCCGGCGACGGGCCGGGTTGTCCCAATGGTGCTGCTCATCCCTGGTGCCCGCCCGCCGCAGACCAGCCGGGTCTATCTCTTTCTCGGCCAGGAGCGGCTCCGTCAGAACTTCTACCGAGGGGAAGAAGCCTAAGCCGCCTGTGGTTCATACTGCGTAAGGAGCGTGATGCAGATCCGTGACACCTTTGCGACGACCATCCAGCAGCGGATTGAGCCAATCGTCAAGGTGGTGGATCGCCGCCCCGCCGTCCTTCTGGGCGAACTGAGCAATCTGGTGGTTACCCCGCAGTGGGAGCGCCACCTGCGGGGCATCCTTGATGCGTATGCCGAAGCCGCCGAGCGTGATGACGAGCAACGCATCGGGATTTGGGTCAATGGCTTCTTTGGCTCGGGCAAATCGCTGCTGGTGAAGGTGTTGGGCATGCTCCTTGAGGGGGGCGATCTTGGGGGCCAGTCCGCCCACGCGGTTTTTCTGAGCCGTCTTCCCAGCACCAGCCCTGACCGCGACTCGATCCGGCGCTATCTCACCATCATTACGCGCAAGGTGACGACGACGGCGGTCGGGGGGAACCTGCACACGATGCAGGCGAACCGCGACGACCCACTGGCGTTGATCGCCTTTAAGCTCTTTGCCTTCCAGCGCGGCTTTACCCAGAGTTGGCCCCTCGCCTGGGCCATCGAGTATCAGATCGACGCCCGTGGACGAACCAGCGATTTCCGCCAGTACGCATGCAAGCGCAGCGGTGTGCCCTGGGATGAGATCGCGACCGACCCCGAGTTCTATATGGAGCACCTTGCTGCCGCTGCGGCTGAGGTGTTGCCCGACTATTTTAGCGGGGCCGAGGCGGTGGATCGGGCGGCGACGACGGTGCAACGCAGTGGCATTGATCCGTCGATGGTGGTTGAGCGGCTCCGGCGGTGGTGTGCGGCGCGTGACGGCGGCGGCCGTCGCCATAAGCTGCTGCTCCAACTCGACGAGGTGGGCCAGTGGATCGCGAGTGGCAATCCTAATGAGCGCATCATGCAGGTTCAGGCGCTGGTCGAGACGGCGGCAAGCGTCGGCGAGGGCCGCCTTTGGCTCTGTGTGACCGCCCACGGTGATGTGCAGGCGCTCCAGTCAAATGTGCAGCAAGAGCAGTATGCCAAGATCAACCAGCGCTTCGCCCACCGCTGTAAGCTGAGTAATGAGGATATTAGCCAGGTGGTCGAGGAGCGCCTGCTTCGCAAGACGCAGCCGGCGCGGGTGCTGCTTCAGGAGCAATTTACCCAGCGCAGTGGTGACCTTACGGACTTTGGGACGATTGACGCCCAGCGCGTCTATCCGCTGCCGAACGCGGAGCGCTTCGCGCTGTTCTATCCCTACATGCCCTGGACGGTCAGCGTCATCCCTGATGTCGTCAAGGGCATTGCTCAGGCGGCGGGGCGCGACGAGGCGTTGACCGGCTCGAATCGCACGATGATCGGCGTGGTGCAGGGTGCGATCATCGAGACGCCAGGGTTGCTGGAGGGGGCGGTGGGGCGGTTGCTCAGTCTGGCCGACCTCTACGACCAACTCGCGGGTGACGCGCCGATTGAGACCAAGACCGACCTGAACCAGATTCGTGACAAGGTCAAAGATTCTACCGCGCTGACCGTGCGGGTCGCACGGGCGCTCTACTTACTTGGTGAGGCCGAATATATCCCGACGACGCTGGAGCATGTGACGCGGGCGCTCATCGACTCCGTTGATGCCGACCTGGCGGTTCTCCGCCCCCAGATCAAGGCCGAACTGGAGCGGCTGGTGGAGGCTGGCTATGTCAAGCGGGTCAGCGACCGGTTTGTCTTTCTGAGCACGCAGCAGCGTGGTTTCCAAGATCGTGTGCGTGTCCGGCAGGACGAACTCCAGGCCGACATCTATGGCTTGAGCCAGTCGCTCAAGGAGTACGATAGCGACGACGCCTTGCGCTTTGATAAGGTGCCGATCTCCGGTCGCGAGATCACGCTGAAGCTGGAACTTGATGGGCGGGTCGCCCGCAACCCCACGGCCTCTGTTGCCCTCCGGGTCTCTAGCCCCTTTCAGCGTGCGCTTGACCCGCAGATCAATGCTGACGCGGCGCTCAAGCAGCGCTCGGCCCAAGACCCGCACAGCATTCTGATTCGGCTCGGTGAGGTTCCGGGGCTCCTTGCCACGGTCGCCCTCGCGCTGGCTACCGATGCGGTCGCCACGCAGGTGACTGGGTCGGCTCAGGCCAGCGATACCGATAAGGATGTTGCGCGGCAGGCCAAACAGATCGACCTCGCCAGTCACAAGGCGGAGGTGCGGCGGCTCCTCGCCCAGGCCGTCCGGGGGGCGGCGATCTTTTTTCAGGGCACGGCCTACCAGCCCGCCCCTGGTGAGAGTCCATCCGCAGCGATTCGTGCGACCTTGGGGCACATTCTGCCGCATATCTATGCCCGTTTCCCCGATGTGCTGCACCGCATCCAGAATGAGGAGACGGCGGTGAAGGCAGCGCTGGCGGGGCAGACGCATCACCCCGACCTCCAGGCGCTCGGGGTCTACCGGGCTGATGGGACGCTCAACGAGGCCCACCCGCTTATCAGCACGATCCGCAGCCGGTTGCCGGTGGATGACCACTACCAACAGTTTGTGCAAGCCGACGCCCTCCGCAGCGAGATTGAGCGCCCGCCGTATGGGTGGGACCCCCATGGGGCCAAGGTTGCGCTGGCGCTGCTGCTGCGGGATTCTGCCTGTCGCTTTGTGGAGACCAGCAAGACGCTGACGGATCCGAACGACCCGGATGTGGTGCTGGCCCTGACCAAGGAAACGAAGTTCAAGGCGCTCCGCGTTCAGGGGGTGCGTTCAGCGTTGGGCATCGTTGAGCTTCAGCAGATCCGCAGCTTGATTGAAGTGCTGTTCAGCCTTAAACCCGCCCTGGTTGCGGCGACGATGAACACGGTACTCGGCGAGAAGCTCAACGAGACGACGAAGCGAGCACACGCCGTACAGCACTGGGCCGCCACCGCGCAGTGCCTCCTGCCGCTGGCCTTCGACTCGGGTCTGAGCCTGGTGGCCGAGTTGCTCAACAATGCGAACCCCGCCGTCCGGCTGCCCCGCTTTCGTGAGCAGGCCGACACGCTCGTCAGCTACATGGAGCTGCTGCACACCATCGGCGCGTTTCAGCACGCGCATGGGACGACCTATAGTGCCCTTCGTGACTTTTTCAACCAGATGGTATATACGGACAGCGACCTGCCGGCAGTCCGGCACTTCATTGATGACTGGCGTACCGTGGCAAGCGAACGGACGGTGACGGAGCCAGCCCGCTGGAACGAGCTGAACCAGACGTACCATGCCGCCCAACACGCGATTGCCGAGCAGATTGCGCTCTGGAAGCAGGATGCCCATGCGCGACTGGCGATCATTGAGGGTACCATTGAGCCGAATGTGCGCGACGCTGGCGTGCCCGAGGTGCAGGTGGCGACCGAGGCCGCAGCGCTGGGCGCGCTCTTTGACCAGACTCGCGACCGGCTCGCCCAGCAGACGATCAGCTTTGCTGAGGCACGCGGCATTCTGACGAACCTCGCGACCGCCGATATGGCCGCCCAACAGCGCGTGCGTGAGCTACGCGCACAGTATCGTCCGGTCGTGCGCGTACCTGAGCCTGATGATCCGTCTGCGCTGGAGACACGGCTGCGCTGGCGCGACCTGCTGCCCCAAACCCGGATCACGTCAGCGGCGGAGGTTGACCAACTCCTCACGGGGTTACGCGAACGCCTGCTGGCTGAACTCGCTGGGCGGCATACGCTGATTTTGGAGTAAAACCATTGCTCACACGTTGTGGAATGCGCTGCGTTGTCACGGGCCAAACCGACCGCAGCACGCGCCCGCCGGGGGACTGAAGTCCCCGGCTCCTGGATCTGCGAAGCCTGCCTTCGCAGGCTCCACGAGGCCGCGCAGGCGGCCTGCGTACCCCGTAGCCCGTGGCTTCAGCCACCGGGCGGGGGACGGTCTGTAGGATTGCTAAATCTACAATCTGCAATCCAAAAGCTCCAATCGGAAAGCCTCCCAATGCTCAAGCGCCACAAAGACCTGCTCCGCCCCCTCGTTGTCAGCCTTCGCACCACGCTGGCGGGCACCGCCACCGCCGATGGCGGCTGGCTGCGCGGCGACCTTGACCGGGAGCTGGAGCGCCTGGGCATTGCCCCCGATGGCACCACGACGCCCCTCGATGCGCTGCCCCATGTGACGCCTACGGAGCGCCGCGCGCGCGCCGCCGCCGATGCCGCGCTGGCCGCAGCGGTACACGGTCTAAAAGGGGCTGAAGTTGAGCAACGGCGCGTGCTGGCCCGCGAGGAGTTCGTTGAGCGTGCCGCCTATACTTGGATTAACCGGCTGCTCGCCGTGCGTGCGATGGAGGCCCGTGGCTTGCTCGACGAGACGCTGCGGGCGAACCCCGATTACGAGGGCACGCCCGAGGCGCTCTTCATTCTGCGGCAGAGTGCGCCAGCCCGCTGTGCGGGTGCTGATGGCGGCTGGTGGGCACTGCTTGAGGACGCCTGCACCGCGCAGGCGGTGGCCCTCCCCGGCCTCTTCGATCTGGGTGACCCCTCGGCGGCCTTGCGCCCTTCCACCGCCGCTCTGCTGCGCTGCGTGGCGCTGGCTGGCGCTGCCCCCGCTGGCTGCACGTTGGACGAGGCCGACGCCGCGTTTGCTGACCCCGATGCCGTGGGCTGGGCCTATCAGTTTTACCAGGAGGCGGCCAAGGCGCGGGTCTACGCCAAGCTGGGAAGCGGCGGGAAAGCCGCTACCCGTGCGGAGATCGCGGCGGCTACGCAACTCTTCACTGAGCCGTATATGGTTCAATGGTTGCTCCAGAATAGTCTTTTTCAGTACTCTACCCCGAGTCGTCAGCCACCTCCTGATAATGGTACGCATTATACCGCTCCACCGCTCTCACCTGAAGATGGACATGACCCTTGGGTATATTGTTTTCATCAGCGGCATGGAAGTGCTAGTCAAGCGAGTAGTGATCTGTTATCGCTGGAGTCATTGACCGTTCTGGATCCTTGTTGTGGCAGTGGTCATTTTCTCCGCGAAGCCTTTGATATGCTCGTTAGGATGTACCGCGAGCGCCACCCTGAACTGAGCGCCGCAGCCATCGCTGATCGCGTGCTGACGCACCATCTTCACGGCATTGATCTCGATCCACGGGCGGCCCAATTGGCGGCCCTGACCCTGTACCTGCGGGCCTGGGAATTGGTGCGCGAGGAGCGGCGCGGCGAACGCAGGCCAGGTGCGGGGAGCTATGCACCACCGGCGATGAACATTGCCGCCACGCCGAGCGGGCTGAACGCCGGTGCCCTCCAGCGCCACCTGCGCCGCCACCCGGAGGATCGGGTGCTCAAGCCGCTCCTCGAAGGCGTCTTTATGGCCTTGGAGCAGGCCGACATCCTGGGTAGTCTGCTGCGTCCCGCCGAGCATATCGCGGCGGCGATGCAGGCCATCCAGCAGCCTCATACCATCCCGATGGATTTTGAGGCCGATGATGCCCCGCTGCGGCAGACCATCACGGCGCTTTCTCGCCACGATCCGAATGAGCTGAAACGCTTGCTCCTCGACCGTGTGGCGACCAGTTTCGCCGCCGAGGCTGGGGCGGGCGATGTCGCCGCCGCGCTCTTTGGCCGCGAGGCCGAGCGCGGCGTGCGCTTGCTTCAACTGCTTGACCGCAAGTACGCGGTGGTGGTGACCAACCCGCCGTATATGGGCAGCAAGAATATGCCCGACACGCTTAAAAAGTATGTCGAGGCGCACTACAAGCCGGGGAAGCGCGATCTCTACGCCGCCTTTCTCTTGCGTTGTCTTGAGCTATGCCTCACAGGCGGGCGCGTGGCGATGGTGACGCAGCAGAGCTGGATGTTCCTGCGCTCCTTCGCCGAGCTGCGGGCGGTGCCTGAGGAGCGTTTGGCCGAGGCCCGGAAACAGCGCGAGTTTACCGGCTTGCTACGCGAGACGCAGCTTGAGGGCGTCGCACACCTGGGGCCAAATGCCTTTGAGGAGATTAGCGGTGAGGTGGTGCAGTCGGTGCTGTTCACCCTCGGCAATGCGCCCCCGTCTGCCGCGCACCGCCTGACGGCCTTCCGCCTGATTGGGCTAAAAAGCGCCGCCGAAAAGGCCAAATTGCTGCGTGAGGCGGCTATAATGGAGCGTGAGGAGGTGCAAATATGATGCCAAGCCTTACCCGCATGCCTGAAACGGTGCAGCGCGACCTCGAACACGCAACGACGATCCTCAAAGCTGGGGGCTGTCGGGCCGTGTTTCTATTTGGTTCGGCAGCAACGGGGACGATGCATGCTGGCTCGGAGCTTGATCTGGCGGTGCGCGGATGCCCGCCGCAGCACTTTTTTCACCTGCTTGGGCGCCTGCTCGCCGATCTCGAACATCCGGTAGATCTGGTCGATCTCGATGTGCCCGGCCCGTTTGTGGAGTTCTTGCTGGCTAATGGCAAGTTGGTGCAGCTTGGCTAAAAAGCGCCGCCGAGAAAGCCAAGCTGCTGCGTATAGCAATCCTACAGGGGTTGTTGCGCGCCTGCCGGGGGACTGAAGTCCCCGGCTACGGGTACGAAGGCCGCCTGCGCGGCCTGAACAAGCCTGCGAAGGCAGGCTTCGCAAATCAAGAGCCGGGGGCTTCAGCCCCCC
>CAIWXH010000662.1 GCA_903916565.1 uncultured Oscillochloris sp.
ATTCGAGAATCACGCCCCGTACAATCGAGAATCACGCCCCGTAATTCGAGAATCACGCCCCGTAATTCGAGAATCACGCCCCGTACAATCGAGAATCACGGGCTGTAATTCGAGAATCACGGGCTGTAATTTGAGAATCACGGGCTGTAATTCGAGAATCACGGCCCGTACAATGAAGCGCGCACGGCGCTCAGCAGGCGTGCGTCGTCGGTAACGCTGGTGTTGCGCCTACAAATTCCCCCGCTTCGCCTGCTCACGCTCGATGGCCTCAAAGAGCGCCTTGAAGTTGCCCTTGCCGAAGCTCTGGCTGCCCTTGCGCTGGATGATCTCGATAAAGAGGGTCGGGCGATCCTGCATCGGCTGGCTGAAGATTTGCAGCAAATAACCCTCTTCGTCGCGGTCTACCAGAATACTGCGCGCCTGAAGCGCCTGGCGGCTCTCGTCAATGCTGCCGACCCGCTGCTCTAGGTCGTCGTAGTAGCTGGACGGCGCACTAATAAAGGGGATGCCCGCCGCACGCAGTGCGTCTACCGTAGCGCAGATGTCGTCGGTTGAAAGGGCGAGATGTTGTACGCCAGGGCCACCGTAATACTCCAAGTATTCGGCGATTTGGCTCTTCTTACGCCCGCTGGCAGGCTCATTAAGCGGGAACTTGAGCGTCCCGTTGCCGTTCTGCATCACCTTCGACATGAGCGCCGAGTATTCGGTCGAGATGTCCTGGTCATCGAAGTGAACCAACTGCTTGAAACCGAGCACGTCGCGGTAGAAACCGACCCAGCGATCCATGGCGCCCAGCTCGACATTGCCAACGATATGGTCAATGACGGTAAGACCCGTCTCGGGCGCGGGCGCACGTTCGGCAAGATGCTGGAAACCGGGCATAAAGGGGCCAGTGTAGCCCTCGCGCTCAATAAAGCTGTGGATCGTCTCGCCATAGGTGGCGATGCTGGCCTTCACCACGCGCCCATTGGCGTCTGTAGAGATCGTCGGTGCCTGGACACTGGTGGCACCATTGCTCATGGCGGCAGCGTAGGCGGCGGTGGCGTCGCGCACGCGCAAGGCGATGTCGTGGACACCGTCGCCGTGGCGGGCAATGTGTGCGCCGATGGGGTGATCTGGCGTCAGGGGTGCGGTCAGCACAAAACGCACGTTACGCCGTTCAAGCACATAGCTGGCCCGGTCGCGCAAGCCCGTCTCAAGGCCCGCGTAGGCCACCGGCAGCAGCCCCAAGGTCGTGCGGTAGAAGTGCGCCGTCTGGCGTGCGTTACTCACATAGAACTCGACATAGTCGATTCCCAACAGATCTAGGGAGTCAGGTGTAAACACGATGGTCATCCCTCCGTGGTGCTTCTGTGGCAGCGCGCCGCTCATCGTAGTGCGGCACCCCTGCTGTGTCAAGGCGGGCGTAATGGGCAACTTGGTGGGTGGAATGGAGCCTTTTCCCCCTCACCCCCGGCCCCTCTCCCACAAGGGGAGAGGGGGGATTTCCGCAGTAGGACGTTTCCGGCTCCCCCTCTCCCTTTATGGGAGAGGGGGTTGGGGGGAGAGGGTGGCGCGGCGGCAGGACGTTGCAACCGCCATGAATAATCATCCTGGCCCAAGCATACCCCCTGGCGATGGATAAGGGGCGGGTGTGTTATGCTTGTGCCGGTTAGCCGCTCACTAGCGTGTACAGTCAGCGCATGATCTGGTATTACACACCGTATGCCATCGCCCCAGTTGTGGCGATGCTCATTTCTACTAGCGTAGCCGCAATGGTCTGGCGGCGTCGCAGGCTTGCGCTGGTACGAGCCTTTCTCGCGCTGATGGTGGGGACGGCGGTCTGGGCGCTGTTTAATACGCTGGAGCTGTCGAACGCCACGCTGGTGGGGAAGCTGGTGTGCTTGCAGATCCAGTACCTTGGCATCATCGTTATCCCCTTTGCCTGGCTGGCCTTCGCCCTGATCTATACGGGGCACGAGCGCTTGCTCAACTGGAAGAACTTCGCGCTGCCGGTGGTGCTTCAGGGGCTGATCGTCGCTGGGATCGTCACCAACGAACTGCACCATCTGTTCTGGTCGCAGCCTGGGCTTCAATATGATCCGTTCGTGGGTGTCTACTATTTGGCCGGCGGCTTTGGGCCGCTCTGGTACGCCCACGTTGGCCTCAGCTATATCCTCATCATGCTCGGCACGGTGCTGATCTTCCGTTCGCTGCTGCGCTCACCGCCGCTCTATCGCTCGCAGTCATTTGCCCTGCTGGCCGGAGTGCTGCTGCCCTGGGTTGCCAGCGTGCTCTTTGTGACTGGGAACAGCCCGCTGCCGCATGTGGACATGACGCCGATTGCCTTTGCCTTTTCGGGGGTGGCCCTGGCGATTGGCATTACGCGCTTTCAGATGTTTACGGTGCTGCCAGCGGCCCGCGACGCAGTGATCGAGTCGATGAGCGATGCGGTGGTCGTGCTGAACAGCGAGCGCCGCATCGTTGATGTGAACCCCGCCGCCGTACGCATGATCGAACTGCCTGTCCCCCAGATCATCGGGCGCACGATTGGCGATTTCCTGCCCAACCACAAGGAGTTAGTGACGCACCTGGGCCAGCAAGAGTCGGCCACCACTGAGTTTACGCTTGACCGGGGGCACGGGCCAGAACACTACGATGTGCGCGTTTCGTCGCTGAAAGATGGCCGGGGGCGCATGACGGGCCGTCTGATCGTCGCCCGCAATATCAGCGCCCAGAAGCGTTTCGAGGCCGAGCTTCAGCACGCCAAAGAGGTCGCCGAGGAGGCGAGTCGCGCCAAGAGCGCCTTCTTGGCGAATATGAGCCACGAGCTACGGACGCCGCTCAACGCGATTATTGGCTACAGCGAGATGCTTGCGGAGGAGTTGGCAAGCGAGCGGGCCGACCTCACCGCTGATATGCAGCGCATTACGGCGGCGGGCCAACATTTGCTGACCCTGATCAACGACATTCTCGATCTCTCGAAGATCGAGGCCGGGCGCATGGATCTCTACATGGAGGATTTTGACCCGCTGTTGATCGTGCGGAATGTAGCTGCCACGGTTGCGCCGCTGGTGCGTCAGCGCGACAATCGCCTTGAGCTTCAGCTTGACGGCGCGTTCGGTACGCTTCATGCCGACCCAACCCGGCTGCGCCAAATCTTGCTGAACCTGCTCTCCAACGCGGCCAAGTTCACCGAGCATGGGCTGATTACCCTGCGGGTGAGTCGCGTTGATGACGGTGCTGGGCCTGCCTTCCTCTTCGCGGTAAGCGACACGGGGATCGGCATCAGCGCGGAGCATCTGGCGCAGCTCTTTCAGCCCTTCACGCAGGCCGACTCCTCGACAACGCGGCGCTACGGCGGCACGGGGCTAGGGCTGGCGATCAGCCAGCGCTTCTGTGCGATGATGGGTGGCACGATCACGGTGGTCAGCACGCCTGGGCAAGGCTCGACGTTCACGGTGCGGCTACCCACGACAAGCGTGGTGGTCGTTGGGGAAGCGTAGGGGCGCAGGGTTGTGATGCAACGTCGCTCGCCGGGGGACTGAAGTCCCCGGCTCTTGGTTGACGAAGCCTGCCTTCGCAGGCTGATGCAGGCCGCGCAGGCGGCCTTCGTCTCGCGTAGCCCGTGGCTTCAGCCACCGGGCGGGCGTCGAGGATTCGGCGCAACCCTCACAACCTCTGTAGGATTGCTATAGCGCATGAGTTGGTATTACACACCATACGCCATCGCCCCAAGTGTGGCGATGCTCATTTCTCTCGTGGTGGCCGCAATGGTCTGGCGGCGCCGCAGGCTTGCGCTGGTGCGCGCTTTTCTGGTGCTGATGGCGGGGACGGCGGTTTGGTCGCTGTTTAATACCCTAGAGATGTCGAACGCGACGTTGGCAGGGCAGACGATCCTCGCACGGTGCCAGTACTTCGGCATCATTCCCATGCCCTTCGCTTGGCTGGCCTTTGCGCTAATCTACACAGGGCGCGAGCGTTTGCTCAACTGGAAGACCTTCGCGCTGCCGGTGGCGCTTCAGCTTATCGTCATCGTTGGGATCATCACTGACGGGTTACACCATCTGGTCTGGACGCCCTTTACGCTTGAGTATGATGCCGCTGTGGGCCTGTTCTATCTCGGCGGTAGTTTCGGGCCGCTGTGGTATGTCCACGCCGCCGTCAGCTACACGCAGATCATGATCGGCACGGTGCTAATCTTCCGCTCGCTGCTGCGCTCGCCGCCGCTCTACCGCTCGCAGTCCGTCGCGCTGCTGATCGGCGTGCTGCTGCCATGGGTCGCCAGCGTGCTGTTTGTGAGCGGGAACAGCCCGCTGCCGCATGTGGACGTGACGCCGATTGCCTTTGCCTTTTCGGGGGTGGCCCTGGCGATTGGGATTACGCGCTTCCAGATGTTCACCGTGGTACCGGCGGCGCGTGACGCGGTGATCGAGTCGATGGGTGATGCGGTGATCGTGCTGAACAGTGAGCGCCGGATTGTCGATGTGAACCCCGCTGCCGTACAGATGCTTGAGTTGTCTGCCCCCCAGATCATTGGGCGCACGATTGGCATGTTCTTGCCCGACCACAAGGATCTGGTGGCACGCCTGGGCCAGCAAGAGTCGGCCACCACCGAATTGACGCTCGACCGTGGGCGGGGGCCAGAGTATTACGATGTGCGCGTTTCGTCGCTGAAAGATGGCCGGGGGCGCATCACGGGGCGCATGATTGTGGTTCGCAATATCAGCGCCCAAAAGCGCTTTGAGGCCGAGCTTCAGCACGCCAAAGAGATCGCCGAGGCGGCAAGTCGCGCCAAGAGCGCCTTCTTGGCGAATATGAGCCACGAGCTACGGACGCCGCTCAACGCGATTATCGGCTACAGCGAGATGCTTGCAGAGGAGTTGGCAAGCGAGCGGGCTGACCTCACCGCTGACATGCAGCAGATCACGGCGGCGGGCCAGCATCTGCTAACCCTGATCAACGACATTCTCGACCTCTCGAAGATTGAGGCCGGGCGCATCGATCTTTACATGGAGGATTTTGACCCGCTGTTGATCGTGCGGAACGTAGCTGCCACGGTTGAACCGCTGGTGCGTCAGCGCGGCAACCGCCTTGAACTCCAGCTCGACGGCGCGTTTGGCACCATCCATGCTGACCCAACCCGGCTGCGTCAAATCTTGCTGAACCTGCTCTCCAACGCGGCCAAGTTCACCGCGCATGGGGTGGTCACCCTGCGGGTGAGTCGCGCCGATGACGAGGTTGCGCCAGGCTTCCTCTTCGCGGTAAGCGACACGGGGATCGGCATTAGCGCCGAGCATCTGGCGCGGCTCTTTCAGCCCTTCACGCAGGCCGACTCCTCGACGACGCGGCGCTACGGCGGCACGGGGCTAGGGCTGGCGATCAGCCAGCGTTTCAGTGCGCTGATGGGCGGCACGATCACGGTGGTCAGCACACCGGGGCAAGGCTCCACGTTCACGGTGCGGCTGCCCGCGACGGTTGTGCAACCGGGGGACTGAAGCCCCCGGCTCTTGATCTGCGAAGCCTGCCTTCGCAGGCTCATCTAGGCCGCGCAGGCGGCCTTCGTCTCGCGTAGCCCGTCTTCAGCCACCGGG
>CAIWXH010000663.1 GCA_903916565.1 uncultured Oscillochloris sp.
CGGGTTGAACCCGCGCCCCCTCCGTACACGAAACCACGCCGTGGGCGGCCACGAGGAAGGTGATGTAGTCGAGATCGGTCACCTTGGGTTCATTCATGGCGTCATCGTACCGCAGGTGAGGCCAACTGCGTAAGTCCTAAAGGTTTCAGGTGCCGGGTTTCAGGTGCTAGGCTAAGCGCAATGTGCGGTAGCGCTACGCCCTGGGGATGCATGCGCTGAGAGCCGCGACCGTCTGCGCCCTAAAGCGCTCCCAGGTAAACTGGCGGGCCTGCGCGTGCCCACGGGCAAGGGCAGCGCGGCGTTCATCGTGGGTCAGGCGTGCGATTTGCACCATCGCTCCGGCAATTGCATCAACGCTGCGCGGATCGAAATACCACGCCGCGTCGCCGCCCACCTCGGGCAGCGATGAGGTGTTTGAGGTCGCCACCAGCGTACCGCTCGCCATCGCCTCAAGCACCGGCAGGCCGAAGCCTTCAAAGAGCGAGGGGTAGACCAAGGCCACCGCGCCAGCGTAGAGCGTGCGGATCGCTTCGTCGCTTGGGTTGACGCTCAGGTGGACATTGCGCTCTAGCCCGTGACGCTGAAGCTCTGCCTGTTCTGGCGCGCTAAAGCTGGCTGAACCAGGCGAGAAGACGCGCAGGTCGTGGGTGTTCGCTAGGCCCGAGCGGGCAAAGGCGGGCAGCAGCGCGAGGAAGTTTTTGTAGCCGCTGCGGTTGCCCGCGAAGACGAAGTAGGGTCGCGCTGACGGTGGCGGCGGCGGCGCTTCGGCCAGAAACACGGTTTCGACCCCAAGCGGGGTGGCGACAATCTTCGCTGGATCGATGTGAGGATAGACAGCGCGCAGATCCTTGGCGGTCGTCTCGCTGATTGCCAGCAGCAGGGTGCCACGCTCTAGACAGCGCCGCTTCTCGACGATAAAGCGGCTGACCAGCGGGGCGCGGCGCGCAAAGTGCGCGGGGAAGCGCTCGATGATCATGTCGTAGATCGTATACACCTGCGGTGCGTGCGTGCGAACCGTGCCGTAATAGACGTTGTAGACCAGCGCCGGACGCTCGCGCCGCGCCACCAGCGAGACGCGCCGGTCGTGCAGCCCCAGGTAGGCGTCGAGCAGCTGCCCGAGCTTGCCGGGTGGCCGAGGCAAGTGGTGCTGGCGCACGGCGAACTGCGGGTAGTGCTGCGGCGAGCAGATCAGCACCGCAGGGCCATAGTGCGCGACCATCGCCTCGACCGTTTGCAGATAGACGCGCCGCACGCCGCGCTGGCGGGCGTGGTCGTCGATATTATCGTTGGCGAGGATGGTCATAGGCGAGGGGGCGTGCGCGTTTTGAAGTACAAGCGCACGCGGATACCTCAAGCTGGTGTAGCCCGACCCTGCTGATACCAGTCAATCGTCTTGCGTAGCCCATCCTCAAACGAGGTGTGTGCCGCAAAGCCGAAGCGCTCTTTCGCCCGCGTGATGTCGAGCTTGCGGCGCGGCTGGCCGTTGGGCTGGCTGGTGTCCCAGACGATGCGGCCCGTGAAGCCGGTGAGACGGGCAATCGTCTCGGTGAGATCCTTGATGCTGATCTCATACGCGCTACCTAGGTTCACCGGCTCGCTGCTGTCGTAGCGCTCGGCGGCCAGTAGGATGCCCTCGGCGGCATCTTCGACATAGAGGAATTCGCGGGTGGGCGAGCCATCGCCCCAGGCCACGATTTCAGCCGCGCCGCTGTCTCGCGCCTCTAGGCACTTGCGGATCAGCGCCGGGATGACGTGCGAGCTGTGCAGGTCAAAGTTGTCACGCGGGCCGTAGAGATTGACCGGCAACAGGAAGATTGAGTTGAAGCCGTACTGCTCGCGGTAGCCCTGGCTTTGCACCAACATCATCTTTTTTGCCATCCCGTAGGGCGCGTTGGTCTCTTCCGGGTAGCCGATCCAG
>CAIWXH010000664.1 GCA_903916565.1 uncultured Oscillochloris sp.
AGCGGCTTCGGCGTGGTGCCTGCGGGCCTGCGCATCGGGCCGGATCAGGCTCGGCCCGGTGATGTGGTGATCGTCAGCGGCGACATCGGCGTCCACGGGATGGCCATCCTGAGCGTGCGCGAGGGTCTGGAGTTCGGCGCGCCCCTAGAGACCGACTGTGCCCCGCTCAACGGGCTGGTGGCGACAATGCTGGCCCGCAGCCAGGCCATCCACGTCTTGCGCGACCCGACCAGGGGCGGGGTGGCCTCGACCCTGAACGAGATCGCTGCCGCCTCACGGGTGGGCGTGCGGATCGTCGAGCGCGATCTGCCGATCCCCCCGGCGGTGCGTGCGGCCTGCGAGATCCTCGGCCTTGACCCGCTCTATGTAGCCAATGAGGGCAAGCTGCTGGCCTTCGTCGCCCGCGATGAGGCCGAGGCCGTGCTAGAGGCCATGCGTGCCCACCCCCTCGGGCGGAGCGCTGCCATCATCGGCGAGGTCAGCGCCGAGCACCCCGGCATGGTCGTGGCCCGCACCAGCATTGGCGGCACCCGCGTAGTGGACACCCAGGTGGGCGAGCAGCTACCGAGAATCTGTTAGGTATGGCTGGCCACCCGCCGACGCGGGCGGTTCCGGCGTCGGCCGACGCCCCGCAGGCGCGACGTCAGTCGCCCACCGGGGGGAGCCGATAAACCGCATTACAATGCGGCAAAAAAGATGTGGGTAAAGATATGCGCTCAGGGAGAGAGGGGGGTATTCCTCACCAGGAAGGGATCTACTCCCCTCTCCCCGTGAGGGAGAGGGGCTGGGGGTGAGGGCTGCCCGACGACAAACTGCAAAGTATCCGCGAACCATGTCTTATCGTATAATGCGCCTACACGAATGACCAATGCCCTATCTATAGGTATGACTACCATGCCGCGCCTTCCCTGATGTACAGGTGCTGTCTGATGGCACGCGCAGCAGAGGAACTATCTGATGGCCGAGCTACTCCCACTAACCCCGGCGGGCGAAGGTGCCGCGCCAGAGCCGTTTAAAGCTGGCTCCTGTAAGCTGCATCCGCAGACGATGTGCCCCGCCTTCGGTGCCCTCCGTGTACTGTCGCGCATCGAAGGTGCCCAGCCCGCGATGATCACTGACACCGGCTGCCTCTACGGACTGACGTTTGTGACTCACTTCTACGCGGCGCGTAAGAGCATTGTGGCCCCGCAGTTGGGCACCGCCGAGCTTTCGTCGGGCAAGGTGCAGGAGGCGGCCAACGCGGCGATTGCGGAGGCGGCCAAGGAGCAGAATGTCAGCGTCATTCCGGTACTCTCGCTCTGTGTGGCCGAGACGGCGGGCTTATCCGAGGAGTTGCTGCCCACCGAGGTTGATGGCAAACCGGTGGTGCTGGTGCGCGTGCCAGCCTACGCTATCCACTCGCACCCCGAGGCCAAAGACATCGCCCTGGCAGCGGTGATGCGCCGCTTCATCGATAGCGCCAGCGTGCAGGAGCCCCACAGCCTCGTTCTGCTCGGCGAGGTCTTCCCGGCTGACCCGCTGATTATTGATGGGGTGGTGCGGAAGATGGGCGGGCGGGTGATCACTACGCTGCCCGGTCGCCATGTGAATGAGCTAAAGCTGGCCGGTCAGGCGGCGGCGGTGGCAACC
Organism: uncultured Oscillochloris sp.; assembly: GCA_903916565.1. Lineage (GTDB taxonomy): Bacteria > Chloroflexota > Chloroflexia > Chloroflexales > Chloroflexaceae > CAIWXH01. Next base: position 1,630 of record CAIWXH010000664.1, read on the forward strand.
CTCCACCCCTTCTACCGCGAGACGGTGGGCGTGCTGCGTGCGCGTGGGGTGGGCGTGGTCAGCGGCGCACCCATCGGGGTCGAGGGCAGCGCGGCCTGGATCAGGGCCGTCGGTGCCGCCCTTGACCTTGATGAAGATGTGGTCGAGCGGGTGGCCAGCGAGGAGGAGGCCGCCGCACGCGGGTTCCTCTCCACCCAGCCGCTCAAGGGCACGACGATTATGATCTCGGGCTACGAGGGTAACGAGATGCTCTATGCGCGCCTGCTGGTCGAAGGTGGTGCCCACGTGCCTTATGTGAGTACCAGCATCGGTCAGAGTATGCTCACCGCTGGCGATGAGGCGTGGCTGAAGGCCCACGGCTGCGAGGCGGTGGTCTACCGCAAGGCGATTGAGGACGATATGGCGGCCATGAAGCATTGGACGTTCGACCTGGTGATTGGCACGACGACTCTGGCCGCCCACGCCAAGGAGTTGGGCATCCCTGCGGTCTACTACACAAACATGCTCAGCGTCCGTCCGCTCTTCCTGGCCGGTGGTATGATCGCCTCGCTCAGCTTTGTGCGTGAACTGCTCGGGCGCAGGCCGCTCTATGAGCGGATGGTGGATTTTTTTGGGGCGCGTAGGGATGAAACATTCGCATAGGTAGATTGCCGCTAAGACAAGGTTTCAGGTGCCAGGTTTCAGCTTTACAGTGAGGCGATGAGGCGAGGATGCGACGAGGCGATGCTATCGCATCCTCGCGTCCTCGCATCTCCGCCAAACTGTAAGCTGTTCTGAACCATGTCTAAGGCATGTTTCAAAATGGGCACATTCAGCGTGACAGTCTTGCGATGATGCGCCGAGGCGATGAGGCGATACGGAGCGCCTCACCGCGTCATCGTTTCGTCGCTGAATTGTCAATCTGGATTGAAACATGCCTAAGATAAGGTTCGCAGGTACGTGACAGTTTGGGTACATGCAGCGCGTCCTGTTGCGGCAAATCTGCAATCTAAAATCTGCAATCTGAAATTTCGTCTATTGACCGATACGCTCAGGGCGAATGCTTCGTCCCTACATATGGATTTAATGATGGACATAACCCTGATTCGAGACATCTCAGATAGCTCTTCTTACTGGGGCGCTAGCTGGGTTTTTGGCTGCTTCCCCGACGTACATATGGTCTGCGATGCGCCCATCGGCTGCTACAATTTGCTGGGTATGGCGGTGACGAACTATACCGATGCCCTGCCGCATATGGCGAACCTGACGCCGACTTCGATCCGGGAAGAGGATGTGATGACCGGGACGGCCAAGGCGCTCAAGCGGACAATCGACGATCTGCGCTCGCTTGGCAGGCTCGAAGGGAAGCGCCTGATTGTACTCAGCACCGCCGAGAGCGAGATGATCAGCGCGGATCACACCAAGTACGTCGCGCAGATCGATCCCGAGGCGCGCTTCTTCTGGAGTCAGTCGCTAGAGCAGGACGAGTGGCAGGGTCGCGACCACGCCCTGCTTTTTGCCTGGGAGGAGTACGGGAAACCCTTTGTGACGCCGGGCGCACCGCCGAGGGCTGCCAACGTGGTCAATATCATCGGGCCGTCGATGGGCTGCTTCAACGCCCCGGCCGACCTGCACGAGCTGAAGCGGCTGATCGCCGGGGTGGGCGGTGAGATCAATCTGGTCTACCCGTATGCGGGCAGCATTGCGGGGACGCCGCACCTGGCCGACGCCGCCGTGAACGTGGTGTTGTACCGCGAATTTGGGGAGCCGCTGGCCCAGGCACTCGCTCGGCCCTACCTCTTTGCGCCCTTCGGCGTGTTCGGCACCACGGCGTTTCTGCGCGAACTGGGGCAACTTCTGGGCACGCCAGAGGCCCAGGTCGAGGCGTTCATCAGCAACGAGAAAATAACCACGCTCCGTCCGGTGTGGGATCTGTGGCGCGGCCCGCAGAGCGACTGGTTCGCCACGGTGGACTGTGCGATTGTGGCGGGGCGCAGCTATGTCGAGGGTCTGCGGCAGTTTCTCGGTGAAGAGCTAGGCATGAAGGTTGCCTGGAGTTCGGGCCGACCACGGCGCGAGGACGAGCCAGACAATATCGAGATCCGCAGGCGGCTGCACACCAAGGCACCGGCCTTCATCTTCGGGAGCATCAACGAGAAGATCTACCTCGCGGAGGCGAACGCACGGGCCAGCCACTTCATCCCGGCTACCTTCCCTGGCCCGGTGGTGCGGAGTACGACGGGGACGCCCTTTATGGGCTACGCCGGGGCGGCGAACGTGATGCAGGAACTGGTAAATCGCTTCTACGAGATGGTCTTTAACTTCTTGCCGGTGGAGCAGGTGAAGACGGGGGCCGGGGGCCGGGGGCCAGGAGGTGGGCCACCGGCAGCAGCAGCACCGGCAGCCCCGGCCGCGCCCGATCACTCGTCGGAGACGCTGGCCTGGAGCAAAGCGGCCACCGACCGGCTGAACGCGGCGATTGAGCAGGTGCCCTTTCTGGCCCGGATCAGCGCGAGCCGTGCGCTGCGCCTGGCCGCCGAGCAGGCCGCCCGCGCCTGCGGCGAAACCGTCGTGAGTCTGGAGATTATTGAGTCGGCCATCGCCCACGGGGCGTGATCTGCGTACCCACTCAGCCCTCACCCCCTGCCC
>CAIWXH010000665.1 GCA_903916565.1 uncultured Oscillochloris sp.
GCCAGGGCGTCGGTGTCGAGGGGCGACCCGCGCTTCTTCACGGTGACCGGGCCTGCGCCTAGTTCGCGTAGGCTGGCGCGCAGCCGCTTGAGGCCGAAGGGCTGCCAGGAGATCACCGGCCAAACCCGCGAGAAGGGCGTGGCGACGAGATCTGCGGATGTGAGGTAGGCGATCTGCGGGTCAAGTTGGGCCGCGCCGATCTGGGCGGCCAGATCGGTCACCAGCCCGGCCCGGATCACTGCCGGGTCTGGCTCGTAGAGAAAGGATGAGGGAGGGCTGAGGGCTGAGGGCTGAGGGCTGAGGCCCAGAGAGGTGATCTCATACCGTTTCACTTGTTCACCTTGCGCTGTACGCAGCAAGGTAGCCCGACGGGCGACCTGGGCCAGGGGGCCGCACCAGAGCGCCGCTTCCTTCAGTTCGCCGTCGAGCGAGACGAACTCCCGTTCAACCCCGTCGCTGGGCAGTTCGGCCACATCTACGCCGGGGGAGAGCTTGACGGCCAGGGCGGGCGTGTGCGTGCGCCAGGCGAGGATATGACCGAGGGGCGGCTCGTACTCGTCGACGTGGAAGCGCCGCCGCCCGCCCGCCCGTCGGCCTGGGTCGCAGAAGATTGCCTCGGCTGAGGGTGGAGCCTCGGCTAGTAGGTCGCGTTGCACAAAGCTGATCCGCTCGGCCAGCCCCAGGGCGGCGGCGTTGGCGGCGGCCAGGGCCAGTCGCAGTTCGTCACGATCCACGGCGATCACCCATCCGCCAGCTTCGGCCAGCGCCAGGGCGTCGCCGCCCGCCCCGCAGCAGAGGTCGGCCACCTGGCCGCAGGGGGCCAGGCGTGCGGCACGGTGGGCGGCCACGGGGGCGGCGCTGGCCTGCTCCAGAGCCTCGCGAGTGAAGAACATCCGCCCGGCGGCGGGGAACTTCGCGGCGGCGCGGCGGCGTAGCAGGGCCAAATCCACAGCGGCGCTGGCATGATCCGGCGTGTAGCTGCGGCGCAAGCGGGTCAATTCGCCTAGCACATCCGCGTCCGCGACCTCACGCCCGGCGAGATCCGCGAGGAGCGCCTGGCCGGGGGGCGACTGGAGCCAGGCGAGGGTATCGAGGTTCATGCTGAGGGGAGGGTTTTGTTATCCCTGAGACCCTTCCTCCTTAATGCGAGTGGGCAACGCCCTTCACCTTCGCGATGTCGGCGGCGATACGTGCGGCGACAGCGTCAGCCTGTTTTTTGGCCACGGCGGGCATCAGTTCGCCAGACTCGCGGGCGCGCCAGCAGGCCGCGAAATGGCCGTCGCCGTAGTCGATAAACGGCGGCTCGTCTTCCTTGCACTGCGCGATGGCGATGGGGCAGCGCGTGTGGAAGTGGCAGCCGCTCGGCGGGTTGAGCGGGCTGGGTACATCGCCCTCCAGGATGATCCGTCGCCGTTGCTTCTCGATCTTGGGGTCGGGGATGGGCACCGCCGAGAGCAGAGCCTGCGTATACGGGTGCAGCGGCTGGCGGTAGAGTGCGGCACCCTCCGAAAGTTCGACCATCTTACCCAGGTACATCACCGCCACGCGGTCGGAGATATGCTTGACCACGCTGAGGTCGTGGGCGATGAAGAGGTAGGTTAGGCCGAGCTTCTGCTGCAACTCCTCCAGCAAATTGACCACCTGAGCCTGGATGGAGACATCCAGCGCCGAGACCGGCTCATCACAGACCACGAACTGCGGCTCGACGGCGAGGGCGCGGGCGATGCCGATGCGCTGGCGCTGGCCGCCCGAGAACTCGTGCGGGTAGCGGTTGGCGAAGGCCGGGTTGAGGCCGACCAGGCCGAGCAACTCCTCGACGCGCTCGCGCACCGCCTTGCCCTCACGCAGTTTGTGTACCCGGATCGGCTCGCCAATGATGTCGCCAACGGTCATGCGCGGGTTCAGGCTGGCGTAGGGATCCTGGAAGATCATCTGCACGCGGCGGCGCATCCTGCGTAGCTCAGCGCCCTTCAGCTTGGTGAGATCCTGGCCCTCGAAGATCACATTGCCAGCGGTGGGCCGGTACAACTGGAGGATGGCCCGGCCAGTCGTGCTTTTGCCGCAGCCGCTCTCGCCCACCAGCCCGAGGGTTTCGCCCTTCTTGATGCTGAAGCTGATTCCATCAACGGCCTTGACCGTGCCGACGCGGCGCTGAAAGATAATCCCCCGGTTGACGGGGAAGTGCATTTCCAGGTCGGTGACATCGATCAGGTTGGCGATCTCGCCGGTGCCATTCGGTGACAATGTCATAAGCGAAACTTTGGGAGATAAGTGTAGAGACGCCCCGGCGGGGCGTCTCTACGCGGCGACGCCTACGGTCTTTCGTTCGGGCAACGGCGTCTCCATCGTAATATCGAACAGGCAAGCGGCGCGATGCTCGGGGCCGACGCTGCGCAGGGGCGGCGTCTGGGTCAGGCAGGCGTCCTGCGCGTAGTCGCAGCGCGGGGCGAAGGGGCAAATCTGCGGCAGGTCGATCAGGCTTGGCGGCAGGCCACGGATCGGGTTGAGCTTGCGCCCACGGCCCTCGTCCAAACGTGGGATCGAGCGCAGCAAGCCGATGGTGTAAGGCATGCGCGGGTTATCGAACAGCTCGCCCGTCTTGCCCTCCTCGACCACCTTACCGGCGTACATCACCGTCACCCGATCAGTCATCCCGGCGACCACGCCAAGGTCGTGGGTGATCATGATCACCGCCGTGTCCAGTTCCTCCTTGAGCCGGTTGATCAGCTCAATAATCTGGGCCTGGATGGTCACATCAAGGGCGGTGGTGGGTTCATCGGCGATCAGCAACTCGGGGTTACACGAGAGGGCCATGGCGATCATCACGCGCTGGCGCATGCCGCCGGAGAACTGGTGCGGGTAGTTGTCCAGGCGCTTGGCCGCGCTGGGGATACCGACCATATCGAGCAGTTCGGCGGCGCGGTTGTTTGCCTCACGCCTAGAAAGCTTCAGGTGCAACTCCAGCGACTCAGTGATCTGGCGGCCCACGGTAAGTACCGGGTTAAGCGAGGTCATCGGGTCCTGGAAGATCATCGCGATCCGGTTGCCCCGGATGCTGCGCATCTCCTCATCCCTGGCCTTGAGCAGATCCGCACCGTCGAAGATGATCTGGCCACCGGCGATCCTGCCGGGCGGGTTGGGGATCAGCCGCATGATCGATAACGAGGTGACGCTCTTGCCGCAGCCTGACTCGCCGACGATGCCCAGCGTCTCGCCACGGTTGACGTGGAAGGAGACGTTATTCACCGCCTTGACCACGCCGTCCTGCGTGTGAAAGTGCGTCTCTAGGTTATGTACGTCGAGCAGTGGGGCCATCAAGTCCTCGCAGTTTGCCGATAGCCGATAGTACTACAGTTGTAAATATCTTCGCAGAAAGGCTCCCGCCGATCACCCCCCCTAGCCCCCCCGCAAGCGGGGGGGGAACCAACCAATGCATTGTCCCCCCCCGCTTGCGTTCAAAGGGGGGGGGGAAGAGGCGATTTGGGGCGTTCTAACGCCGCAAGATGCTGCGCAGTTGTTTGCGGCATCAGGAAGCCTAAAATCGCC
>CAIWXH010000666.1 GCA_903916565.1 uncultured Oscillochloris sp.
GATCGTGGACTGGACGACGATCATCTCGCAAAATCGGGCGAAGTTCTGGATCTGGTGGGTACTGCGGATGTACGGGTCTTCGATCCGCACGGTGGTGGCCCCGCGCAGATAGGGGCCGCAGATCGCCTCGTAGCTGTAACCCGTGGCGTCGTAATAAATCGTGTAGTGCTGCTCCCGTAGCTCCGACGCACGCGCCGGGGGTGGTACCGATGCAGCAGGGGGCACGGCGACCGGCGCGGGCGCGGGCGTGGGCACCGTTGTTGGCGCGACCGGCACTGCCGGAGGAGGGGCCAACGTGGACACCGGGGGCGGCGCGATGGGCGTTGCCACCGGGGCGTCCGCCGGTGCCACTACCTTCTTCGCCCGCGCGCCAAGGGTGTGGCGCATCGGCTCCTGGGTCGCCTGGGCGCTGCGCGACTCGGGGCAGTACACCACCACCTCTTGGCCGTCGGCGGTGTAGTAGGAGAGGTCGATGCGCGCAAATTCGTCGTCGGGCTTGCGCTTGTTCATCTGCTCTTTGACCCGTCGGCGGCACTCGACGGCGTAGGCCACGTATGCCTCAAACTCGGCGTCGCTCGGTGGCCCATCGGGGTGCAGGATTTTCAGGAAGGCGGCGACGGTCTTTTTGATGCCCTTCTCGTCGCGTCCCTCCACGGCGGCACCCAGCCGGATGCGCCGACTCACCTCCTCGTAGCGGTTGGTGTGGGCGAACTGGTGGTGGAACGCCTCGGCCAGATAGTCGGTGATAAAGCCGTAGGCGCTCGTCAGATACGCGCTGCTGTTCTTCGGCATCTCCCAGCCCGGCAGGTAGCAGGCAAAGCGGTCGAGGATGGCGAGGTCGAACTCGCGGGCCAGGGGCAGGAACAGGTCGTGGTTCGGCGAGTTGACGATCTGTTCCACCGACTGGTCAATGTTGCCCACAAAGGCCAAGCTGGCGTCGGCGATCACCTCAACCCCGCGTGAGAAGCGCCCGTTCGCCATGAAGTCCTTCATGATCTGGAGCGTGTCGGGGTCGTTGATGGTGATGCCCCCGACCTCATCGAAGGCCACGGTGTCCCAGAAGCCCACCAGGCCGATGCGCTTGCGAGCATTGTGATAGAACAGGGTCGCCTTGGTCGCCTGCCCGCCGCTGACCAGGGTCGCGTAGGGCGAAAATTCGCTGAAGAAGTAGGACTTGCCCGTGCCACGCGGCCCCAGTTCGATGAAGTTGAAGTTCGGCTCGACCAGCGGGGCCAGACGGGCCACGTAGTGCAGCTTCTGGCGCGGCGTGAGCTTGCTTGGCTCTAGGCCGACGGCGCGCATCACGCAGTCCAGCCACTCGTCGCGGGTGAAGTGCAGGCGACCTGCCGTGTAGTTGGCAAAGTCGAAGCGGCTCAGTTGGATGGGCCGCAGTTCCTCGATGTAAAAGGCGTAGTCGTCGTCATCAATCTCATTGGCGGCTAGCGTGACCTCGGCCCAAATGCCGCCTTCCAACAGGCGGTGGTTGTCGCGGTAGAAACGCTCGGCGACGGCGATGCGCTGCGAGTTAAAGTTCTCCAGGGCGGCCCAGTGACGGCGCTCCTTCTCGACGTAGCGCACATGGATTTTGTCAATGAAGCGGTGCTTGCCCTTGGTCGCCACCTTCGACTGCGCGGCGTTGGCCTCGTCGGGCTTGACGTAGTTGTCCTGCAAGGTCGCCAGCACCGCCTCCATCCCGGCGTCAATCTCCGCCGGGTCATCGCTGGCGCAATAGCGGGCCAGCAGAAATTCCAGCACGAAGGTGGGGACGTTCGTGCCCTTCTTGATGCGGTGCAGCAAGTCTTTGCGGACGACTTTGCCGTCGAAGACGGCCAACAGCTTTGTGTCAAGGGTGTCCATAGGGCGTCGCCTACACCGTATAGTCGGTCTCCAGCTCAAGGGTGTGGAACGCGGTCAGGGTCACGGGGTCCAGGGCTTTGACGATTACCGTGCC
>CAIWXH010000667.1 GCA_903916565.1 uncultured Oscillochloris sp.
GCGCCGATATGGTCGGCGTGGGCGTGGGTAATCAGAATCGCGTCGAGGCTCACGCCGGTAAGCGCCGCCAAGTCCGGCAGACGGTCTTTGGTGTCCATACGGACGCCCACGTCCACCAGGATGGTGTGCCCGCCGAGCGTAAGGAGTTGGCAAGAGGCGCCGACGCCGCTGGCGCCGCCAAGGAAGTGTAATTGCATCAGACTAGTTTAACATGGCAAAGGATTGTCATGGCGGTGGCACCGTCGCCTTTTGCCCCTCACCCCCTGCCCCTCTCCCTCACGGGGAGAGGGGGGATTCCGTAGCAGAATGCGTTCGGCTCCTCCTCTCCCTTTATGGGAGAGGGGGCTGGGGGGTGAGGGCTGCCACCGGGCAGGCGACATTGCCACCGCTATAAAATGGCTGTGCAATTTATTGACAATTCTCCAACAAACGGCTAGAATCCAGCCTCAAGCGTAGGGCTTGTGCGTGATTAGCGCTCACGATGCCCCAGCCAACGCTGAAGAGGAGCCAGCCATGACCCCTGATGTCCCGCACGGACGCCTCGCCTATAAGTGGAAGGTGCTGATCTCGGTCATCTTCGGCATCTTCATGATCATTCTCGACACCACCGTTGTGAACGTGGCCTTCCCCACGCTGCGTACCGAGTTCGGCGCGAGCCTGAACGACGCCCAGTGGATGCTGAGCATCTACGTGCTGGCCTTGGGCATCACGACGCCGATGTCGGGCTTCCTGGCGGATCGCTTCAGCCTCAAGCGGGTCTATCTTGGCGGCCTGGCGCTCTTCACGCTTGGCTCGGTGCTGTGCGGCATCGCGCCGAACCTGGGCTTGCTGGTGCTGGCGCGGGCCATTCAGGGCATCGGCGGTGGCTTGGCGCAACCGCTCGGCCCGGCACTGCTCTACCGCACCTTCCCGTCCAACGAGCAAGGGATGGCGCTCGGCTTCTTCGGCATCGCCCTGGTGGTGGCCCCGGCGCTCGGCCCGATCCTCGGCGGCGTGCTGATTGACGCGCACCTCTGGCGCTGGATCTTCTTCATCAATCTGCCCGTCGGCATCCTCGGGGTCTTTCTCGGCAGCCGCTTCTTGAAACACGAGCCGTCGGAGCACAAGCCAACGCTTGACCCGCTGGGCCTAGGGCTGTCAATTATCGGCTTCGGCTCGGTACTCTTTGGGGCGACCCGCGCCGCCAGCCTCGGCTGGGGTTCGGCGACCGTGCTGACCTCGTTCGCCATTGGCGGGGCCGCGCTGGTCACGTTCGCCCTGGTCGAGTTGTTCGGCGTGAAGGAGCCGCTGCTCGACCTGCGGCTCTACCGCAACCGCACCTTCCTGACCGCCAGCCTGATCGGCTATGTCAGCGTGCTGGCGCTCTTCGGGGCCGAGTTCCTGATGCCGGTCTACCTTCAGGCGCTGCGCGGGCGCACGGCCTTCGAGACGGGGCTGCTGCTGCTGCCGCTGGCTTTCGCCTCGGGCATCGCGGCGCCAATCGCGGGCCGCATCTACGACAAGACGGGGCCACGGCCCATCGTGGTCACGGGCTTCCTCTTATTGGTGGTCAACACGTGGCAACTGGCGCAGATCGAGGCGGCGACCCCGATCTGGTTCATCGGCCTGCTGCTGGGCCTGCGCGGGCTGGCGCTCGGCATGACCGTGCAGACCACCTTCGCCACGGCGCTCGGTTCGGTGCCCCGGCGCATGCTGCCGCGTGGCTCGTCGCTGATCAACGGCACGCGCTTTGTGGTGCAGTCGCTCGGCGTGGCGGTGCTGGCAACCGTGCTTGCCAGCGCACTCTCGCCAGCGCTCCAGGCCCAGGCATCAGCGGCGCAGGAAGGGGCCACCCCCGGCGCGGCGCACTTTGGCCTCTGCGAGACGCCCGGTGTCGCGCCAGAGGCGAATATTCCTCCGGCGGCGCTCGCTCGGCTGCTGACACTGCCCGCGCCAGCGCAGGCCCAGGCCCGCGTCGCCATCCGCGCCGGGGTCGTCGAGGCGTGCGCCGAGAACCTGGTGGGCTTCGAGCGCACCTACACCGTGACCTTCTACGCGGCGCTGGTGGCGCTGGCGATCAGCCTGTTCCTGCCGGGGTGGCCGGGGCGCTGGGCGGGCCGTGCCTCGCTCCAGGGCGCCGGGGCTACGCACGAGCCGACGCCGGGCGCGTCGGCGGTGTCGCATTAGCGGGGCGTCAAGGTCGCTCTAAATCCCCTCACCCCCGGCCCCTCTCCCTCACGGGGAGAGGGGCGATTCCGCAGCAGAACAGGTTCGGCTCCCCCTCTCCCGTTCAGGGAGAGGGGGTTGGGGGGTGAGGGGAGATTCCGCAGCAGGACAGGTTCGGCTCCCCCTCTCCCGTTCAGGGAGAGGGGGTTGGGGGGTGAGGGCTGGCGCGGCAACTAGATTTTGCAATCGCTATGACCTCGCAAGCCCGCCTCGTGATGCGCACCCAGGCGTAGATGGGGCGTCACTGCGCCGCTTGTTCCCAGCTCAACACCGGCGGGCACTGGCGATCCTTCAGCGAGAAGGCGAACGGCGCGTGCAGATCGAAGCGCGTGATCTCGCCATTGGTGAAGCCGCGCCAGATGCGGCATTGGGCTGCGTGAACGAGGTCGGCGTCGTTGGCGCTAAGCCACTGCCGTGCGCTCGTGTCCTCCGAGGCGGTGACGATACGGCTGCCGTCGGGGCTGTAGGCCGCACTCATGACAACAGCGCTGTGGCCGATGAGGGTGGTCAGCTTGGCTCCGCGCACCGCGTCCCACGCCCTCACCATGCCAAAAGTAGCAGGCAACATGCCTTCTTGCTGCCTCTGCCCTTCGCCCCCAGCTCCCGCTCTTTCTGCGGGGAGCGGTAATCAGACGTTGCAACCATCCTTATGTGCTGCGCTGCTCCACTAGGGCGATCTCTTCGTCGGTGAGGCCGTAGAGCGCATAGACGATCTGGTCAATCAGCCGGTCAGTGGTGGCAATGCGGGCGTCTAAGGCGGCAATAGCTGGCTGACAGTGACGATAGACCTTCACCAGGTCGGCTAGGCTGCCCAGTTTGTGTTTCAGACGCGCCTTGAGCAGCCACTTCCACTGGGTTTCGCTGATTGCGCCGATGTGCGTGCGAAGTTCCAGGCGACCTGCGGCTAACGCACCGAGTTGGGCCTGAGCAGCGGCGAGGGTTGCCGCGTACGTCGCTTGCTTTGCCGCCACGTCCTTGTCGTCCTTCGGCGGGCGTGGCGGGGTGTAGAGCCGACTGATCTGATCGAGTTGGTCTGGGGCCAAGACACCCTCTAGGTCGAGCGTCAGATCTTCCAAGGCGCTTTGGCGCTGTTTGTGCAGGTCAATCATCTGCGCGGCGAGGAGGGCCAAGATGTCGTGAACCACGTCGCTCTGGGCTGGCTCTGCCGCCAAGCGCGCCTTGCAGAAGGCCACCAGTTCGCTAAATTTGCCTGTCGCGTACAGGTTTACGCCGTCGTCGCGCAGCGCGGTGCGCTCGGCGTCGGGGGTGGTGAAGGTAAAGACTGGGAGCGGAAAGGGATTGAGGTAGGCGGTTTTCATCCGAAAATACCCGCCCCGCAGATCGGTGCC
>CAIWXH010000668.1 GCA_903916565.1 uncultured Oscillochloris sp.
ACTGGCGATGGCGATGGTCGTGGTGGCGGTGACACACGCGCCGTTGGGGTCGCAGACCAGGAGACTGACGGGCTGCGTGCCTGGCTGACGCCCGACCGCCGAGAACGACACGCTCTGCCCCGCTGTCTCAAAGCTCCCATTGCCATCGAGATCCCATGCGTAGGTCAGCGGGTCGCCGTTGGGGTCGTTGGCCGTCCCCGTGAGCGTCAGCGATTGGCCGACGAGTACGCGGTAGGGGCCACCAGCGGTGGCGGTGGGGGGTTGGTTGGGGGCAATAATCGTGAAGTTCAGCGCATTGGACATGCCGCCGCCGGGCGCAGGAGTGAACACCGTGACCGTAGCCATCCCTGCCGCCGCGAGGTCAGTCGCCGGAATGAGCGCGGTCACATCGGTGCTTGACCCGTAGGTGGTGGGCCGATCGGTGTCATTCCATCGCACAACTGAGTTCGGTGTAAAGCCGCTGCCGTGCAGCGAGATCATCAAGTCAGTGTCACCGACGGTGGCCTGAGCCGGACTGAGGCTACTGATCGCTGCTAACGGAGCGTTCAGCAGATCGCTAGGGACAGTCGCTTTGCCGTAGGAATTATCCCCCCAGCAGCGGAAGGTATTAGCGCTAGTGACCACGCAGGTGTAGCCCCCTCCCGCGCTGACTTGGTTGACAGTGCCAAGGTCGTTTGGCACTGTTGTCTCGCCATAAGTGTTAAGTCCCCAGTAATGGCTAAGTCCCCAGCAGCGGAGAGCGTTAGTGCTGGTGATCACACAGGTGTGGTACGACCCCGTGCTGACTTGGTTGACCGGGCCAAGGTCGCTTGGTACCGTCGCTTCGCCAAAAAAGTTATCGCCCCAACAGCGGAGAGTATTGGCGTTGGTGACCGCGCAGGTGTGATGCCCTCCCGTGCTCAACTGGCTGACCAGGCCGAGGTTGCTCGGCACCGTCGCCTGTCCATAATTATTCTGCCCCCAGCAGCGGATGGCGTTGGTGCTGGTGATCACACAGGTGTAACGGTCTGACGCAATGACATCTCTGACCGATCCGAGGTCGCTCGGCACCGCCGCCTCACCAGAATTGTTAAGTCCCCAACAGCGGAGTGCGTTGACGCTGGTGATCACGCAGGTGTGATATGTCCCCGCGCTGACCTGGCTGACCGGGCCGATGTCGCTTGGCACCGCCGTCTGACCATACGTGTTATCCCCCCAGCAACGAAGGGTGTTGGCGATGGTAACCGCGCAGGTGTAGTATCCTCCCACACTGACTTGGCTGACCAGGCCGAGGTCGCTCGGCACCGCTGCCTGTCCATACGTGTTATCTCCCCAGCAGCGGAGAGCGTTATCGCTAGTAATCGCGCAGGTTTGGTTAGGACCTCTTGCGCTGATCTGCGGCAGCGCAGTGCCTACAGAAGCGGCGGCGCTCATCGGACTTGTCAAGGCACCAAACGGCACCAGCGTGAGCAGTAGCGCGACCCCCAACACAAGCCGTGTAAGCCGCAGTGACACGCGCATAGCCAACCTCCCCGTGCAATAGGCGGTGCTGGCCGGGCTTCCGGCCAGGGGGCGCATGAACGCCGGTACATCACATATAGATCCAGATGGTCATTGGTATACTAGCTGGTCACGGCAGAATATCAATGATAATGAGTAGATTTTTAAGTATGTGAGTAGCTTCAAATGGTCAGCATAGTACGACTGTATAGCATAGACAGCCCGCGCTCATACAACGTCCGTAACACCCTGTACGCCGCACGTCTATAAAAGGAGCCCGCCCATGCCCACGGTTCTGGTCGGCGACATCCAGGTCTTCTCCGAGCGCACGGGGGCAGGCCAGCCCATCCTGCTCATCCACGGCCTCGGCAGCAGCGTCCGCGACTGGGAGTTCCAGGTGCCCGCCTTCGCACCGCAGTACGAGGTCATCGCCGCCGACCTGCGCGGGCACGGGCGCTCGGCGAAGCCTCGGGGGCGCTACCGTGTCCCACAGTTCGCCGCCGACATGGCGGGGCTGCTGCGCGCCCTCGACGTGGCGCCCGCGCACATCGTCGGCCTCTCGCTGGGCGGGATGGTCGCCCTCGAACTGGCGCTGAGCTATCCTGACCTCGTGCGCTCGCTCATCATGATCAACAGCGGGCCGGAGGCTCCAGCCAGCAGCGTGCGGGAGCGGCTGGGTCTGGTGGGGGTCTACCTCCGGCGGGTCGCGACGGTGCGCCTGCGCGGGATGCGCCGGATGAGCGAGGCGCTCGTGGGCCACCTGCTGCCCGAGCCGGGGCAGGCCACGCTGCGGCGCACCGTCAGCGAACGCTGGGCCGCGAACGACCCACGCGCCTACCTCGCCGCGCTGCGCGCCATTGGCGGCTGGAGCGCCCGCGCCCGCCTGCCCGCGCTGCGCTGCCCGACGCTGGTGGTCGCGGCTGACCAGGACTACACGCCGGTGGCCTACAAGGCGGCCTACTGTGCGCGCATCCCCCAGGGCGAGCTGGTCGTGATCGCGGGGTCGCGCCACCTGACGCCGCTCGACCGCCCGGCTGAACTCAACGCCGCCATCCTGCGCTTCCTGGGCGAGCGCGGGGGAGTGTCCGCGTAGGTGCCAATGCCGGGCAGATCTCGCGCAAAGCCGCAAAGCCGCAAAGCCGCAAGGCATCGGTATGGCGGGGTGCTCCGAACGGTGAGCCAAGGTGTCAGGGGCCAGGGGCCAGGGCGCAGGCCGAGCGCAGCAGACAGCGGCGCAGTGAGGTACCGTGATTCCGTTCCACCCCTGCCCTCGCCTGCACTGAGCCGTGGAGCGCGGAGGCGTCCGGCGCGTCACCCCGGCTGCTACGGCGTGGCAAGCTACCGGCTCGCCCGTCGGCGCGGCATCTGGCGACCGGGGGCGCGCTGGAGGAGGAGCGGCGTAAAGCCCCCATCGCTCTGCCAGCGGGCGCGCGGCCACGCGGCGAGCATCGCCTCGGCGAGGGCGAGCACTGCGGGCGCGTTCGGCCCGTCGGCACCGCAGAGTACCAGCGTGGTCACCTGCGGGGGCAGAGGCGTGACGCACCGATACCCGTAGGCGACCTCGACCCGTGCGGGCGAGCAGAAAAGCTGTGGCTCATCCTCGGTGGGCGCCGCGACCAGGCCGTGCGACTCGGCGAAGCGCTGGAACTCCACGAGGGTGAGGGGCGGGGCGAAGTGCAGCGCGATGGCACCGAAGATGCCGCAGGGGTCGTCGTCAAGCGTCACCGGCAGCGAGGGCGACGTGGGCGGAACGGCGCGACCCTGGGTGCGGCGGGCAGGCGGTGGCACTAGGGTGCCTCGCCCTGGCTGGCGTTGGCGCGGCGCCCGCCCCGGCTGCGCGGGCGGCTCGGCGCTGTGGGTGCGGGGGCGTCAGCGACAGGCGTGGCGTCGGTGGGCGCGGACGCATCGGCATGCGATGAGGGCGGCGCCGGGATGACACCATTGCTGCGCTCAGCCAGCTCGCGAAGGGCGGCGAACAGCTCGATGGGCAGGATGACCGCAGTCGGGTAGCCCTTCTGCGTGATCACAATGGGCTGACGGCGCTCGCGGGCGCGCTTGAATAGCCCCGCCAGAGCGGAGGCCGCACTGGAGATGGGCACCACGCCGCCGAGGAGGTCTATGACGAGGTCGCGGGGGTTGGTCGGGGTGGGCATTGCTTTTCGCCTCAGTGCTGATCGACGTAGACTGGCGTTATTGTAGCAGCCCTCTGCATGGTTCAATCCAGCTTGACCGTCCATGGCGGTTCCACGCAACGCCGGGCAGATCGCACGCAAAGCCGTAAGGCGTCACGATGGTGGTAGGTAAAGCAGCGGCCCAACCCTTCCGCGCCACGTGCGGCACCTTCGGCAGCGTGCGTGCGGAAATCTGCCCCATCGGTCGCGGCATGCTGCGCCCCCGGCTGCCGTATGCTGGTCACAGGTCAACCACGGATGAAAGGAGCCGACGATGCGCCAGCCACTGCCCCCGCGCCGCCCCTCGCTGCACGACCGGCGTGATGCGCGCCGCTTCACGCTGCTGGTCGCCCTCATCGCCCTGGCCGCCGTGGTGCTGCTCGCCGCGCTGATTGCGCCCGGTGCCATCCCGCTGAACGTGCTGTGGCCGCCCATGATCGCGCTGCTCACCGAGGCAGTGCGGCGGTACATGGGGCCACAGGAGCCGGAGCGTTAGGCCGCCGCGTGTGCGTCTGCGGCGGCCCCACGGTCAAGATCAGCAAGCGCTTGGCGGGCCTCGGCCAACTCACGGCGCATCCCCAGGCGCTCGAAGAGGTCGGTGGCATCAGCGAGGGAAGCACGGGCGGCGGGGATGTCGCCGCGCAGGGTATGGATGCGGGCGTATGTCAAATGAAGTTCGGCGATAAGACCTCGATCTTGATATTCTAATGCCTTATGTCGAACTGACGAGAGTAAATCTGCTGACGAATCGATTTGCCCTCGTTTGATGGCGATATTCGCCATTGCTATCGACACTGCAACGATTGTCGGCTCGTAGTTAATCTTAACAGCCTGTTGTAATGTTTCGGATAATACATCATTGGCCTCATCGAGACAACCTTGTTGCAATAAACACAGACCGAGCCATTTTTTATTCGCTATTCGCAGAAAGGGCGCGACTTCCTTCTCAGAGTAGAGCATAGATCGCCAGATGTTTTCGGCAGTAATAAGATCATCACATGCTGTAGCATACAGGGCAGAGGCTTGATCTGCTTCATAAAGTATGTCGCCGGGTAAATCATTCGTTGAACGCAAGCTCTGAAGTCTCTGAAATAAATCTTTGAGTTCCTCTATACGATTTTGACGGCTACAAAGCCTAATATAGCTGGAAAGTCCTTTCACTTCTTGAGGAGTATTACTTATATTACGCGCTACAAGAGCAAGCATCATGTCAAGTTCCAGTCGCTCCTTCCAATAACCACGGATGTAGTAGAAATAGCGTGCGGAATTGATAAGATTTATGAGTTCACGAGGCTCTCCGTACTGATAAAGATGTTGGGCAACCGTATAAATGACTTCGTGTTCCGGATCAAGGAGTCGCAAACGCTGGAGGTTGTTCCATGCCCACCCGACCTGCTGCGCCAAGGTTGTATACCACCCCACCCACCGCTCCCGCGCCCCCTCCTCGAATCCTCGCTGCTCAGTCAGCTTCGCGCCAGCAAACGCCCGCACGAGCGGGTGCAGCGCATAGCGCGCTGGGTTGCTCAGATCAACCTGTTGGATGTCGAGGAGCGCCATGTCAGCGAGCCGCTCGACGGCCCGATCAAAGGCAAAGCCCTGCACATCGGCGCTTGCACGCAAGGCGTCGCCGCTGGCGCTGGTGGGGAAGAAGGTGGCGACGAGCAGCACCCGCCGCGACGCCTCATCAAGGAGCGCCCATGCGCGGGCAAAGAGATCATCGAACAGGTCGCCCCGGGCGGCGTAGAGGTCGTCAACCACCTGTTGCAGGGGGCGGCGTTCGTGTTTGACCAGGCCCAACGTGATCTCGATGGCCTTTGGATTGCCGCCCGTCGCGGTGATCAACGGCTCCAGTTGAACTACGTTGCCGACCAACTGCGCGATCCGCAGTTGTCGCAGGCGCTGATCAATCAGCGTGCGAACTTCGTCCTCGCTCATCCCGCGCAGCTCCACTGGCCAACTACTGCGGCGAAACTCCCGGCGGTACTCACGTGTGGTGATCAGCGCCTTGCTTGGCTCCGGCAGGTTGAGCAGCCAGGTGAGCAGTGCGCCATCAGTGATGGTCTCAAAGTTGTCCATCACCAGCAGCACGCGCTGGCGGCGCAGCAGTTGCTCGACCTCACGGCGCTTCTCGTCGTGCTCAAACTGGGTGAAGCCGGGGTAGTCGAGGGTGCGTGCGATCTCGTCCAGCACGATGCTCAGGTTTGTCGTCCCTGGTCGATCTTTGTCACTGACCCAGACCACCGCGTCGAACCGCTGCGTCTCCGCAGCATCGCGCAGGCAGTGGGCGGCCACCTCGCGGGCTAGGCTGGTCTTGCCATTGCCGCCCAGGCCGACGATGAGCACGGCGGCAGAGCGCTTCCCCAGGCCATCGGTGACCTCGGCAAACGCCTGCTCGCGCATGACAAACTGGCTGTAGGTCGGGGCGGGCAGGTTCTCGTAGACGCGGGGCGGGCGGGGGCGCACATGGGGCGCCGGGCACAGCTCGTCAAGGAGCTTGTCGGCAAAGGGGTAGCGGGCCGCGTGGAGGAAGCGCTGGAGCCACTCGCGCCCAAGGAGTCCGCGCCGCACCGCCGCCTCGGCAAGGAGGCGCACGGCATCATCGGTGGGAGGGAGATATCCAGCCTTATACCGCTGGACGGTCTTCCCCGCAACGGTGAGCGCCGCGCCCAGCTCCTCCTCCACAACCGCCGAGGTCTTGCCCTCGTAGTAGGCGATGCTGCTGACCATGCCGCTCAGGAGCCGCCCGAAGGGCTCACTGCGGTTCGGCGCGCTTCCCTTGCTTGCCATTATCGCGTCCTTCTTCCTCCATCGTCTGCACCTGCACAGCCTATGGCCCACCGATACGGACATGTCGCCCATTCCATGCGGAAATTTCCGCATAGCTGGTGCGGGAAGGCTCCGCACACGCTGGGGGACACCCGCGCAGCCTTCCGTAGTCTACTACAGCTATGAAACGCAGCACGAACTACGGAGGGAAGCGATGAACACCATGATCCTCATCGGCCTGGCCGCCGCCGTCATCCTCGCCGCCGTCGGGCGCATGGTCGCCCCGCAGGCCCAGATGCCGCAGATTGTCTTTGTGCAGGCCGTACCCGAGGAGGGGACGGGCAGTGCCGGGTGCATGCCGCTGATCATCCTGGTGGCAGTCATCCTGTTCGTCATTCGCTTTGGGTAGCGGCGCTAGGCGTAGCGAGGGCTTCTATGGACGAGATTGGCTGGGCTGAGATCGGCTGCACGCTCTGCCCCAAATACACATTGCCAGGTTCCGAGGTCGCCCTCGCGGGCCTGGTTGAGCTTTGCCGACAGAGTGGCGGCGAGCCTCGGCTATCAGGGGCAGCAGAGCTATTTCACGTACCGTAAAGTCACGTAACGGAGGCCATTCGCCCCCTGATGCGTGCCATAGAGTCACGCGGTACGGGCAGAACACCCCTGGATATGTGCCGTAGAGTCACGCTTGACAGCACAGCACACCCATGCTACGGTGTGCGTGACTTTATGGCACATGACGAAAGGACTCGCGGTGGATCCTCTCTTGCCGGAGAAATACCAGGAGTTCGAGTTCGAGGGTGATGCACTGCTCTCCGTCTACCGCCCCGGCAAGGGGATAGCGCTGCCGGTGCGAACCATCTGCGCCGTGCTAGGGCTGGATCTGAAGAGCCAGAGCGAGCGCATCCGTAACCACGAGGTGCTGCGGCAGGGACTACGGAAGAACCGGGTGCCCATCGATGGGAAGGCGCGCGAGATCGCCGTACTGCTGCACAAGTACATCCCCTTCTGGTTGGCTACCATCTCGCCGCATCAGGTACGCGATGAGGCCCGCCCGAAGCTGGTGCGCTACCAGACCGAACTGGTCGATGTGCTGGCCCAAATCTATCTTCGCACCTCGGCGGTGCCGGCGACCACGGCCCAGCAACGGATTGACGAGGCGCTCGCCGACATCCGGCGCCTCGTGGAATCCCAGCTCAATCATGAGAAGCGACTGACCATCGTTGAGGAGATCGTGGGCGACATCCAGCAGCGTACGCCAGTCAGCGCGGCGCAAGCGGAGTACATCCAGCGCTCCATCAAGCGTATCGCAAAGCGGTTTGAGCAGCGAACAGAGCGTGACATCTTCGGCAAGCTCTTCGCCCAGTTCTGCATAGACCTGGGAACACCGCGCTATGACGCCCTGCCGGAGGCAAAGTACGACGATGCCTTAGTGTGGCTGCGCCAGACGGCGCAGACCTATCTGCCCGACGACCCGGACGCGCTGCCGCCGGTACAGGAGAGCCTACTATGACCGACCCTGCTCAAGTTGACACCCAAGTAGGGGTGGCCCTGCGGACGGCCCGGCTCTCGCGGGGATTACGTCAGGATGACCTAGCCGAGCAACTCGGCGTGGATCGCTCGACCATCGCCCGCTACGAGCGCGGCACGCGGAGCATGTCGGTCGGCACCCTGATCCAAGTGGCGCAGTTGCTGAGCCGCCCTGCGACCATCTTCCTCCCTGGCATCTATGCTAATGAAGGTTTGCATACAGCGTTGCAAGTGCTTGAGCGGAGGCCGGATCTTCTCCCTCGTGTGATAGAACTGCTACGGGTGAGCTTGCAGGACGAAGCGGATGACGACGACGACGCTATGCGGTATGAGCGCCCCCAGTTGCCGCACCAGCCCACTGGAGAGAGGAGCACCCCATGACCGTGCTGGCAGTGGCGATGCAGAAAGGCGGGGTTGGTAAGACAACGACGACGCTCTCGCTAGGTGTGGAGCTAGCTCAGATGGGCGCGCGGGTGCTGCTCATTGACATCGACCCGCAGAGCAACCTGACCATGGCCCTGGGCTACGACCCCACAGAGATCGAGCACTCAGTCTACGAGGTGCTGCTGAACCCGGTCCACGGCCCCGGCTTTGCGACGATCCCCACGGGCTACGGCGTTGACCTGGTGCCGGCGACGCTGGCGCTGGCGGGGGCAGAGCTGGCGCTGGCGGGGCGGTTCGGGCGCGAACTGCTGCTGCGGACAGCGCTCCAGGAGACCCGGCGGGCCTACGACTACATCCTGATCGACAGCCCACCAAGCCTGGGCGTATTCACCGTCAACGCGCTAACGGCGGCAGACTCGGTGCTGGTGCCGCTCCAGGCCCACGTCTTCGCGCTGAAGGCCATGCCGCAGCTGGAGGAGACGATCCGAATCGTGCGACAACTCAACCCGGCGCTGCAGATCGGGGGGGTCGCTGTGACGATGGTAGACCGGCGTACGAGCGTCAACGCCCTGGTCGAGGACGCGATTCGTCGGGAGTACGGCGCTGTAGTCTTCCAGACCGTGGTTCCCTTCAACGTGAAGCTAGTCGAGTCACCGGCGGCTGGGCAGCCGATCAGCGCCTACGCAGCTGACAGCAGTGGGGCGCGGGCCTACCGCGACCTAGCCCAGGAGGTGGCTGCCCGCTATGGCAAGTAGTAAGCAGAAGCTCCAAGGTCTCCTTGGCGCTCAGGCTCCGATCCAGAAAGGCACGCCCTACACGGTCTCGGACGGAGCGGACGCCGTGCCGGTACCGCTTGAAACGGCGGCGATGCAGCGGGGCGCACCCTTCACTGTCTCAACATCCGATACTACCGAAGGGCCGCTACCATCGGCGGTGCTGGAGCTGCGCGTGGAGCTACGCGAGATCGCCCGCAGCTACATCGGGGCACGGCGCCGCAGCGGCAGGGCGCTGCTGGAGGCGGCGCGCTGGCTAAGCGAGGCACGGGCTACATCGGAGCACGGGGAGTGGTACGACTTCTTGGCGGCGACGGAGACTACGGCGGACACAGCCGAGCGGCTGTTGCGTATCTACGATCTAGCGATACAGCACCCGGCATTCGCCGCAGCGGTAGCAGATGGACGGCTCAACCAGTCGGCAGCCGAGCGGCTGGCACGCGGCACCACGCCGTCCGAGGTGATCGACGTGGTGCTTACCGCCGAGAGTCCGCCGTCGGTCGCCGATGTCAACCGGGCGATCCGGGCGGCACGGCGACCGACGGAGTCTGACGTGGTCGCCGCACGTAGCGGGCAAATCCCGCAAATTGCGGGATTTGGGGCGGCGGGTAGCGAGCAAATCCCGCAAATTGCGGGATTTGGGGCCAGCGCGAGTGACGACCCGCAGATCCTGGCGGCACTCCGGGAGGTCGCCGACATCCTCGCCAACCTCGCGCTGCAAGCCGATCGTGTCCCGGCTGATGAAAACACCGAGCGGACGCTGAAGGTGATCGAGCAGGCGCTAAACACATTTAGATCTGCACTCGCCGCACGCTAACTCAGCAGTGTAGCCAACACAGAAACAGCGCCGCCTACGGAATATACCGTGAACGGCGCTGCTTGCTAGCGCTTCGCGCCGACGCTAGCGTCATCAGCAGACGAGTATCGAAACTCCGCACTTGGGGCGGCTATCTGTGCGTCACTAGATCGGCTGCCCCGTATACGGGTCGTAGCGGTACGGCGCGGCGGCGGGCTCCTCGGGCATCACGATCCAGAGGATGAGGTAGATCAACGGACTGATGCC
>CAIWXH010000669.1 GCA_903916565.1 uncultured Oscillochloris sp.
GTGATCCGCTGCGATGGAATGGGCCGCGACGGGTCGTTGATCGCATCCAGGTCACGGTCAAAATAGTCGTTGATGCTCTGGCTAAAGCCGGTACCAAACGGGCCACACATCAGCCCCGCCAGCCCCACCAGCAACAGGTCGCGCCCGTCGGTCACATGAAACCCCGGCTCGCCCCGCCCAGACGCCAGGGCACCGCAGATCACAATCGTGAACGGAGTGATCCATGTCACCGGGTCGGCCAACTCAAGGTGGGCCAGCATCCGTCGGGTGAGCGATGCTCGTTCTGCGGGCAGGGGTTTCACGAGACGTTCAGCCATGCCATTTGCTCTCAGGAAGGTGGCTCTGCCAAGTGCAAAGCCGGACGATACCGCCAATGTAACACCGCGTATATTTGGAAGTCATTAAGCAACAACCAAAAACTATAAGGTCTTCATAAAGAGGAAGGTCGGCTTCACAGCAGGATCATGCGGCGGCGTTATAATGCCCGTGTGCGGGTGTTCGCCACCAGCGGTATTCATCCCCCAGATGCGCCTCAGCGGAGGTCGAGATCGCAATGAGTGCACGGCTGCTCTTGGCCGACGACGAGCCGCAAATTGGCCGCCTGCTCAAGGGCGTCTTGGGCGCGGATGGCTACACCGTGCAGGTCGCCACCGATGGCCAAGCCGCCCTCGACATGGTCGCCAAATGGCGTCCCGATCTCGTATTGATCGAACTGCGCCTCCCTGTGGTGAGCGGCCAAGAGGTCTGCCAGCGCATCCGCGAGTGGTCCCAGGTGCCCATCATCGTGCTGACCGAGCGCGACAGCGAGGATGAGAAGGTCGCGCTGCTCGACCTTGGCGCCGATGACTACCTGACCAAGCCCTTTAGCGTCAAGGAACTGCTGGCCCGGATCAGGGTGGGCCTGCGCCACGGGGCACGCCTGCACAGCGATGGCGGCGCGGTGGTGCGTTTTGGTAGCCTCCAGATCGACCGCGCTCGCCGTCTGGTGACCTGCGCGGGCCAAGAGTTGCGGCTGACGCCAACCGAGTATAATCTGCTTGTGCTGCTCAGTGGGCACGCGGGCAAGGTGTTGACCCACCGCATGATCTTGCGTACCATTTGGGGCACCCACTCCGAGAATGACCTGAACACCTTACGGGTCTTCGTCACGCAACTGCGGCGCAAGATCGAGCTGGACCCGGCCAATCCGACCTTGATTATCACCGAGTCGGGTATCGGCTACCGGTTCCGCCCTCCGGATCATTAATTAGGGGCCGATGCACCGTCTGGTTGCGGCACCAGCCCTCACCCCCCAGCCCCCTCTCCCTGAGCGGGAGAGGGGGAGTCGGACAGCATGTACGGAATCTCCCCTCTCCCTCACGGGGAGAGGGGCCGGGGGTGAGGGGCAAAGGCCGATGCACTTGGCCTAGCACCTGAAACCTGACACCCGACCCCTGAAACCTTGTCATAGGCAGCGCGGCGCTGGCGCACAGCGCAGAGGTAGCGATGGCGCAGGACTCACCCTTCACTGTTGATCTGACGAACTGTGATCGCGAGCCAATCCATATCCCTGGCTCCATCCAGCCGCACGGGGTGCTCTTCGCCCTCACCGAGCCTGCGTTGACCATCATCCAGGTGAGCGCCAACACGTTCCCATTGCTGGGCCGCCACCCGCGTGACTTGCTCGGCCAGCCCCTCAGCACGCTGCTTGCGCCTGAGCAACTCGCCTATCTGCGCGAGTGTTTGGCGCACGAGCAGGTGGACGCGAACCCGCTCTATACGCTGACGCTTGCGCTCAGCGGCGGCGCGCAGGTCTTCGATGTGATCACCCACCGCGTCGGCGAACTGCTCATCCTAGAGCTTGAGCCTTCTACCCAGAGCAATCAGGCGGTGGCGCTGCGCGTCTATCGCATGGTGAAAAGCGCGCTGGCCGTGTGCCAGCGCACCACCTCGATGCGCGAGTTCGCCCAGGCGCTAGCAAGCTCCGTCCGTAAGCTCACCGCGTTCGACCGCGTGATGGTCTACCAGTTCCAGCCCGACGAGAGCGGCCTGGTCATCGCCGAGGATCGGCGCGATGGGCTTGATTCCTACCTCGACCTGCACTATCCGGCCTCCGACATCCCCCGCCAAGCGCGGGCGCTCTACCTCCGCAGTTGGCTGCGCCTGATCCCGGAGGTTACCTACCAGCCCGTGCCGCTACTGGCGACCGCCCCCGACCACCTGAGTATGCCGCTCGATCTGAGCTACGCCGCGCTCCGCAGCGTCTCGCCCATTCATATCGAGTACCTGATCAATATGGGCGTGCGCGCCTCGATGTCAATCTCGCTGATCAAGCATGATCAGCTCTGGGGCTTGGTCGCCTGCCACCACCACAGCGGCCCGCACTACCTGCCGTACGATATTCGCGCCGCCTGCGAGTTCCTGGGCCATGTGGTGTCGCTTCAGATCGGCGACAAAGAGGCGTCCGACGACGCCGCCTACACCATCGCGCTG
Source organism: uncultured Oscillochloris sp. (assembly GCA_903916565.1). Lineage (GTDB taxonomy): Bacteria > Chloroflexota > Chloroflexia > Chloroflexales > Chloroflexaceae > CAIWXH01. The sequence continues at coordinate 2,473 of CAIWXH010000669.1, forward strand.
CAAGGCGTCCAGGCCGAGTTGGTGCAACAGATGAGCGTGGCTAACGACGTGGTGGCCGGGCTGACCCGCTTCGAGCCGAACCTGCTGAGCTTCATCAACGCGGGCGGCGTCGCCGTCTGTCTGGATGGCCAGTGTGTGCGCTTGGGCGCGACCCCGCCCGAGCCGGTGATCACCCAGTTGCTCGCCTGGCTCATGCAGGAGTGTACGGACAACACCTTTGCGACCAACGCGCTGCCGCAGGTGTACCCGGAGATTGTGCCGTTCAAGGCGACCGCGAGCGGTCTGCTGGCGGTGCGCTTGGCCCCCACGCGGCCCAACTATCTGCTCTGGTTTCGCCCCGAGGTCATCCAGACCGTCAACTGGGGCGGCGACCCCGCGAAGCCGGTCACGGTCGTGGCGGGCAGCACCCGGCTGACTCCACGCGGCTCGTTCGAGGTCTGGAAGGAGACGGTGACCCAGACCGCGCTGCCGTGGCGGCCCTGCGAAGTGAGCGCTGCCCGCGATCTGCGGCGGGCGATTATTGACTTGGTGCTGTACAAAGTCGAGGAGTTGGCCCGGCTGAATGATGAACTGATCCGCAGCAACATCGAACTCGACTCGTTTGCCTACGTGGCCTCGCACGATCTGAAGGAGCCGCTGCGCGGCCTGCACAACTACGCGCACTTCCTGAGCGAAGATTATGGCGACCAGATCGACGCCGAGGGCAAAGAGAAACTCGCGACGCTCATCCGGCTGACCCAGCGCATGGAAGCGCTGATCGACTCGTTGCTCCATTATTCGCGGGTTGGCCGGGCCGAACTGACCTGGGTCACGGTCGATCTTAATACCGAACTGGCCGATGTCGCCACGCTGCTGGAGCCGCGCCTGCGCGAAAGTGGGGTCGAGCTGCGGGTCGCCCCGGCGCTGCCGCAGGTGCGCGCCGACCCGGCCCGCGTGCGCGAGATTTACAGCAACCTGATCACCAACGCGATTAAGTACAACGATAAGCCGCAGAAGTGGGTCGAGATCGGCTATGCGGCGACACCGAACCCCGACGGAGGCGCGTCCTACGTCTTCTACGTGCGCGATAATGGCATCGGGGTGCCCGAAGAACACCAGGAGACGATCTTCCGCATCTTCAAGCGCCTGCACGGGCGCGACGAGTACGGCGGCGGGGTCGGGGCCGGTCTGACGATTGTAAAGAAGATCATCGAGCGCCACGGCGGCACGATCTGGCTCACCTCGCAGATGGGCGCAGGTACCACCTTCTGGTTTACGCTCGGTAAGGCCACTGCCGACCCGCCGACCGTTGATCGCTCAACAGCGGAGCCGAATGTGGATGCGCGAGCGACACCATGAGGAAGTGGCATCTGCTGCTCATCGAAGATAGCGACGAGGATATGGTGGCGACCGTGCGCGGGCTACGCCGCGAGGGGCTGGAGATCGTGTTCCATCGCTGTACGACGGGCGATCAGGCGCTCGATTATCTGTATCAGCGGGGGCGTTACGCCGACCAAGCGCAGGCACCGCGCCCCGATCTGATCTTGCTCGACCTGAATCTGCCGGGCACCGATGGGCGCGCCCTGCTGGCCGTGATTAAAGATGACGTCGAGATCAAGAGTATCCCCGTGGTCGTCCTGACCACCTCCAACAACCCGAAGGACATCGCCACCTGCTACCGACACGGCGCCAACAGCTACCAGATCAAGCCCGTGGACTACGCCCGCTTCAAGCAGTCGCTCCAGACGATGATCACCTACTGGTTCCAGACCGTGACGCTGCCGGATGCGTAGGCCCGTGGCGTCAGCCCTGATGCGCGATGCAGGTCATATAGCATAAGCAATAGCACAGTGGTACCATAACAGCATTGGCTTTTGTGGTTGTTCTGTTAGGTGAATCTGTTCACCCAACGCCATTACAGAAGCCGCTTGTATCTGTGGTCCGCTTGGTCACACTCATAGTATTCCACCGCCATGCATGTACGGCCCGACCTAAGACACCCCCGACGCGCCACCCTCGTTGATCCACTGGTCTGGCTGCCTACCAGCCTCTTGATCGGGCTGGCCGTCCTTAGCTTTGTCCTGATTTGGCGTGAGAAGAGCCAGCAACTCGGTGCGCGCCTACTGGTCGAGACGTCCGAGATGACCCGTGTGATTCAGACTGCCCTCGCCGAGCATGAGCAGGCCCGGATGCCCGTGCGCGACGTTCAGGTGAGCAGCCTGGTCGAGCATGCGCTGCGTGAGCTTACCCCGCACGATATTGCGCTGTACGTGTTTGATGTGAGCGGCACCCAGCCCCGTCTGCTCGCCTTTCATCCCTCGCGTTCCGCTGAACAGAGTCTGCCCGCAGGCCCCCCCCCTGACATGGCTAGTCTGGAAGTTGCGCCGTACACCGTTATCCACCTTGCGTTCGAGGGACGCACGTGGCGCATCGTGGCGCGGCCTGGCCCGGCCTATGTCGCCGAGACGTACGGCTGGGATGCGTGGGTTCACCTGCTGATTGGGCTGACGGCGGCTGGCGCCTACGGCTTGTCCATGGA
>CAIWXH010000670.1 GCA_903916565.1 uncultured Oscillochloris sp.
ACGCTGACGATCCAGCCAGGCACCGTGATCCGCTTCGCTGCCACGGGCAAGCTGCGGGTGCAGGGCACGCTGATCGCCGACGGCACCGCCGACCAGCCGATCACCTTCACCAGCCAGGATCCGACGAAGAGCTGGGCCGGGGTTGTTTTTGAGGACAGCAGCCAAGACGCCAGCTTTGGCCCCAATTGGGCCTACCAGAGCGGCTCGATCCTGCGCCACGTCACGTTCGAGAACGGCACAGTGCAGATCACGCAAGCCGCGCCCTACATCGCCAACAACAGCTTTGGCCTCACCGACCAACTCCCTTCCATCACAGGGATACCAGGGATGCCGGGGGTGTCCGGCGCGATCAGCGGCACCACGGGCGGCTCGACCGCGCTTGTCGGCAACAGCTTCAACGGGCTGAATCTCTCGCTCACCGGCCCGATCTCAGGTGAGCTACGCATCGCCGACAACCGGCTGAAAAACGCCAACCTTGTTGCGAGTAGTTCCGGCGCGGCATTGGAGGTTAGCGGCAACCGGGTTGAGATCACCGACAGCGGGGTGATGGGATCCAACCCTGCGATCAGCGTCAGCGGCGCGATGACGGTGACGAACAACCTCGTGATCGGCGGCGGCGGGCTGCGTGTGGCTCAAGGCACCAACATGGGCATGTCGCAGGTAAGCGCGGTGACGGTTAGCGGCAACCTGGTGGTTGGCTCGAAGGGTGATGGCCTGACGGTCGAGCCGTCCCAATTCTGGATGTCCGGCCCCATCTCCCAAACCCTGAGCGTCACCCCAACGATGACCATCAGCGCGAACACCATTGTTGGTAGCGGCACCACCACAGGCACGGCAGCGCTTCAGTTGACGCTCAATACCACAATTGGTGGAATAGGGCCACTGGTGATCAGCGACAATAATCTGATCGTCACCCCTGGCAACTACGGCCTCCGCCTGAGCGACAATTACACCGCCACCGTGGACGCCCGCAATAACTACTGGAGCGGGGTCAACCCGGCGACGGATGCGCTGGCGATCTACGACGGCAACGACAAGTACGGCCTCGGCGTTGTCGCCTATGACCCGCCGCTGGCGACGCCCGCGCAGGCGGCACCCGCCTTCGTGCAGAGTGTCGGCGTGGCGCCCGACACGACCCTCGGCATCCAGACCGGCAGCTTCACCGTTCACTACAGTCGCCCGATGGACACCTCGACCACGCCTGCGCTGCACATCGAGGACGCACGGCGCGGCAGCTTCGAGAATAAGGGGCTGCCCACCGGCGCAACCGGGTTTACGCCGAAGGGCTTTGATGCGAAGGGCGTCTTGTGGGGTATCGGCAACGATAGCAAGATCTATCGTTACGACGGTGCCACGTTCAGCAGCCTCGATCTGCCCGCTCCGCCCGCGTCGTCCACCCCTGGGCCGATCATCGAGTCGGTGCTGGACATAGCGATTGGGTTGGGCGATGTTAAATGGGTGCTAACCAACTTCAATCTGTTGCGCTACGATGGGACAAGCTGGTCGCGCTTCTCGCCCTGCCCCACCCAGGCCACGCCGCTGCCGACGCCGCTGCCGCTATGCTCAACCTGGTCAAT
>CAIWXH010000671.1 GCA_903916565.1 uncultured Oscillochloris sp.
CACGTTGAAAGCGCCAATGCTGAAACCTTGTCTAAGGGGATATGGGATCTGGCGCGAAGCGCGGGCTATCGGCTATCGGCTATCGGCTATCGGCTATCAGCGCGGCTGTGGGCGCTGGCCCCCGTCATCCTCTTCGTCAGCGCGGCGCTCTGGGGCGTGTTCATCGCCGGGGAACGCAGCCCAGCCCTGCGCGAGCTGCGCTGGCTGATTATTGAGCCGCTGCTCTTTGTGGGCTTGGCCGCGTTCGTCGCCGCTGGCTGGGCGCGGCGCGGCGCGGGCGACTACTGGCTGGTGACCACGCAGGTCTGGCTGGTGGGCGGCACGGTGGCGGGCCTTGTGGGTGTGCTTCAGCTTGTTGGGCTGAACCTCGCCCCACTGTTCGGCACCAAGGCAGGCTTCAGCGCCGACAGCTTTTTGGTCGAAGGGGTGTGGCGCGTCTCCAGCCTGTACGGGCACCCGAACAACCTGGGGCTGGCGCTGGATCGCTACTGGCCCGTGGCAGGCGGGTTGCTGCACTGGGCTTTTTGGAGCGCACCCAATCGGCGGGCGGGGCTGCGCCGTGCGCTGCCCTACGCCCTGGCGACGGCGCTCTGCCTGGGCGGGCTACTGGCCTCATTCTCGCGGGGCGCCTACATGGGGGCCGTCGTCGCGACCATTGTCATCGCGGTGACGATGCTGCCCGCGCAGGTGTGGCGCAGCCGCCGGGTGCTGGTGCCGCTTGGCGCACTGGCCGCTGTGGGCGCGGTGATCGCCATCGCGGTGCTGGCCTTCAACATTCAGCGCCTCAACCCCTTCGGGGCCAGCAGCGGCGTCCGGCTGAAGACCTGGGCCTCGGCGCTGGCGATGCTGCGCGATCACCCGCTGGGGATTGGCCTCGACCAGTTTGGGCGGCTGTATCCGCAGTATATGGATCCGGCGCTGGCGGGCACCAACGAGATCAACACGGCGCACCCGCACAATCTCCTGCTCGACCTGGCGCTGCGCCTTGGCCCGCTGGGGCTGGTGGCGCTTGGCTGGCTGATCGTGCGCCTCTTCGCCGACGCACGGCGCACCATCCGTGCCGGGGGCGACGGGCTGCGCGGTAACGCCGTGGGGCCAGCGCTGCTGGCGGGCGTCGCCGCCGCCATGGCCGGGGCCAGCGTCCACGGCCTCGTCGATCAGTTCTACTTCTGGCCTGACCTCGCCTTCGCCTGTTGGCTGTTTATTGCGCTGGGGCGACACTATCGCACGCAGGGCTGAGGCACCGAGCGTGAGGAGACGTTCGGCCTTCGTGCGCTTCGTGCGCTTCGTGGTAAAAAAGGTCTTCGTGCGCTTCGTGATAAAAAGTCGCCGCGCACTTCCGCTAAGCCCCCGCCGCGTAGACCAGATCGCGCCCGGCGGACTTCGCCGCATAGAGCGCCTGGTCTGCCGCGTGCAGCAGCGTCTCACTGTCGGTGCCGTGATAAGGGAAGGTGGCGCCCCCAATCGTGATCGTCGCGCTCAGGCTGGTGCTGCCATAGCGCACCTCAAGATCCGCAAAGGCTTGGCGCACCTCATCAGCACGGACAACCGCCACCTCAAGCGGCGCGTCGGGCATGATCACGACGAACTCCTCGCCGCCATAGCGACACGCCACGTCGTTCGGGCGGGTGTGCGTGCGGAGCAGTTGGCCCAGCGCACGCAGGATCAGGTCGCCCGCCTTATGTCCATATAGCAATCCTATAGCAGTCCTACCCAGGTTGTTGAATCCGGGGGACTAACGTCCCCGGCTCTTGTAGCTGCGAAGCCTGCCTTCGCAGGCTATCCAGGCCGCGCAGGCGGCCTTCGCAGCCCATAGCCCGTGGCTTCCGCCACCGGGCGG
>CAIWXH010000672.1 GCA_903916565.1 uncultured Oscillochloris sp.
GGTGGCGTCCCACAGTCGCGCTGTGTTGTCTGCCGAGGTGGTGAGGATGTGGCTGCCGTCTGGGCTGAATACTGCGCTATAGACAATGTCCGAATGGTCGCTGAGGGTAGCGAGAAGTTGGCCGGTGGTGTCCCACAGTCGGGCTGTGCCATCATCAGAGGCAGTGAGAATGCGTGTGTTATCGGGACTGAACACCGCGCGAAAGACAGCGGCCGTGTGGCTGCTCAGCGCTGTCGGTCGCCATGATACCGCGTCAATCGCCTCGCGCAACGTTTGCTCAGTGAGAAGGTTGTCATGACAGACATTGGCCTCGTAAGCCAGAAGCAACCCAGTTTCCGGTGCGTCACGAAACTGGGTCTGGGCGGCGAAGGCTAAACGCTGGCTGTCTACCACTCTACGCTGGCGTTCGATGACATAGATAATAAACCAGTAGGTGCGGGCAGTACGCTCACGTTCAGCCTCTTCTGCCTCAACACCGGCCCGCACATATCCTTGTTCCAGTTCGCTTAGATCCTCGTACTGGCCGGCCTCCTTCAGCAGGCGGCCCGTCAGCAGGGCGGCGGGATCACGGCCCAGGCGCTGCCACTGCTCGGCGGCGGCGCTCAGGCGCAGGCGCTGGCGCAGGACGTGCCGCTCGTCCTCTAGCCACTCCACCAAGGTCGGCCAGTTACGCACTAGGGCCTCGTGGGCCACTTCCACCTGCGTGTCATCCGGCGTGTCACCGAGGGTCAGGCGCAGCAGCCGGGCACTTACCAGTTTCTTCAGCACCCGCGCCACGCGGCCTGGGTCCTCGCCGCCCCGATCCAGCTCTCTGCGGCGCACCCGGTTGCTAGTGATCTCCAGGCCCTCGCCGGGGCGCACGAGGCGCAGCAAGATGCGCCTCGCCGTCACCTGCTCCTCGGGGATGAGCTTGGCGTATGCGGCGTCGGCACCACGGGCCAAGGCCAGCCGCCCGCCGCCGACCTGCTTGTAGGCTGCCAGCGTCACCCGGTTGCGCTCGCGGGCCTCCCATAGCTTCAGCAGGCTGTACTGGAGCAGCGGTAGGCCCGCCGGCTCGCCCAGGATGTCGCCCAGCAACGCGTCCACAACCCCAGCCTCGAACTTGAGGCCCACCTGTTCGGCAGGCCCCTCAATCGTTTCGCGCAGCTCGCCCGCCGTCAGCGGCGGTAGCGTGACCTTGCCCACCTCGTACAAGGGCTGGAGTGCCTCGGCCCGCGCTATGAACGGCTCGAAGTCGCTTCGCATCGTCAACACCACTCGGTGCGGCACCCCCGCATCGGTCACCATGGCTACCAGCCGTGAAAGAAATTCCTTCCGGCGCGTCTCATCGATGCAGAGGGTGAAGGCCTCCTCGAACTGGTCGATAATGATGACACGGGGGGCTGCGGGCGAGGTCCGGCGGCCGGATTCCGAACTCGGCTGTCCAGCCTCCTGCCTACGGCCTCCTGACTCTTCTCCGAGTGCCCAGTCCAGCGCGGCGCCAGGGTCTGATCCGGGCACCATCGGGGGCAGGATCTGCCATCCCGCACTGCCGGGGATGGCGTCGGCGCGCAGGGCGGGCAGCAGGCCAGCCCGCACCAGCGAGGACTTGCCGCTGCCCGAGGGGCCGACCACGGCGACCAGCCGACCAGCGACCAGCCGCTTGACCAGCTCGGCCACCACGCGCTGCCTGCCGAAGAACAGCGCGGCGTTCGTCTCGCTGAATGCGTCGAGCCCAAGATAGGGGCAGGCGCTTTTGGGCAACTCGGGGGCCAAGAGCGAATCAAACTCGGCCAGGGTGGTCTCGGGTACGGGCAGGCCTGCGCGATCAAGCACCGTGCCCCAATAGTCGATCAGTCCCTGGGCGCTCCAGCGCTCCTCGCCGTCGTCGAGCAGCACCCCGGTTGCGCTCGCCCGTCTGAGAAAGGCGGCAATCGCCTCAAGCAGCTCAAGGCTGTCGCTAGCTTGACGCCGCCGCTCCGCCAGATCAAGATTGGCCGTGCGGAGCGCGCTCATCGAGGGAAAGGGTTCGCCATCCCCCATGTGCATTAACGCTATTTGAACACAGGACGCTCCCTGTGCTACGGTGACGGTTGTAACATCCACCCAAAAGCACATGGAGCGTTCTGATGACGACGATACCACAGATAGCCGCAGCCATGCACCACGTTTTGACGAC
>CAIWXH010000673.1 GCA_903916565.1 uncultured Oscillochloris sp.
CGGCACGGCGGCGGGCCAACTCAAACGCCGCCTGGACGATGCGTGTGCTGGCGCGGCGTGTGATCACGCGCTCGGCGATGGCGGTGTCGCCACCATCCTCCAGGCGCTCGCGCCCCGCGTACAGACCCTCGGTGTTTTCGCGCACAATCACCAGATCGACGCCGGGGCCTTGCGTCGGCCTGATGTTCGCGTACAGATCCAGCTCGCGGCGCAGCCGCACAATCGGGCTGCTGTAGCCCGCGACGGCGTGGCTGGGCGAGGCGACGGCCCCAAACAGCACCGCGTCGGCGGCGCGGGCTGTCGCCAGGGTCGCCTCGGGCAGCGCCGCGCCGTGGCGCTGAAAGGTCGCCCAGCCCGCCTCGGCCTCGCTCAGTTCGGTGTCGGGAGCCAGGGCCAGCAAGACGCGGGTGGCGGCCCCAATCACCTCGGGGCCGATCCCGTCGCCGGGTATTACACAGATACGCATGCATTCAATCCTTGTTGGCAGACCAGGGGCCGCCCTCGCTGCGCTTGGACTGCGGCCCTCGCTGCGCTTGGGCTGGAGACAAGGGGACAAGGGGAGCCTGACGGCGCAAATAAGTTGTCCCCTTGTCCCCGTGTCCCCTTGTCCCCTTGTCCCCTTGTCCCTCCTACGCCGCCTCCCCAGGGAAGCGCCCGTGCGTCCGGTAGAAGGGCACGATTCCACCAGCGGCCCAAACTTCACGCAGGAAGGTCGGCGGCGGCGGCAGTTGCAGCGTGCGTCCGTCGTCAGTGAGCAGCAGGCCCGCCTCAAGGTTCAGCTCGACCTCCTGGCCGTCGTGCAGCTCGGCGGTCAGGTCGGCGGTGAAACAGGGGATGCCCAGGTTCAGGGCGTTGCGAAAGAAGATGCGGGCGAAGAGCGGCGCGACAATCGCGCCCACGCCGACCATCCGCAGCGCCAGCGGCGCATACTCACGTGAGCTGCCGCAGCCGAAGTTGTTGCCGGCCACAAGCACATCGCCGGGGCGCACGGTGCTGGCGAAGTCGGGCCGATGCTCGACAAACGGGTACTTGCGTAGGTCGTCCTCGTTTTTCAACATATACGGCGCGTAGCGCCCAGGGATGATCTGGTCGGTGTTCACATCCTGGCCGAAGATCCAGATACGGGCCATGAAAACCTCCGAATTTTGGATTTGAGATTTTAGATTGCAGATTGCCACAACCGGCAATCTAAAATCCAAAATCTAAAATCCAAAATCTAAAATCACAAAACTTCTTGCGGGTGCGTGATGTACCCGGTCAGCGCGGTCGCGGCGGCCACCTCGGGCGAGGCCAGGTAGATGTTGGCCTCGGGGCTGCCCATGCGCCCCCGGAAGTTGCGGTTGCCGGTGAAGAGACAGACCTCGTTGGGGGCCAGCACGCCCATGTGGCGCCCGATGCACGCGCCGCACCCCGGCGTGCCAATCGTCGCCCCGGCGGCGAGCAGCGCCGCGAGCGTGCCATCTTCGGCGGCGCGTTGCAGCGCTTGGCCGCTGGCGGGCACGACCAGCATCCGCATACCAGGGGCCAGCCGCTTCCCGCGTAGGATGCGCGCCGCCGCCGCCATATCCTCGTAGTGGCCGTTGGTGCAGGTGCCCAGGTAGACCACGTCCACCGCGATGCGGCCCA
>CAIWXH010000674.1 GCA_903916565.1 uncultured Oscillochloris sp.
ACCGTCAGCAGCAGCACGATGATGGCGAGCGGTCGCCGCGCCGCATATACGTAAGCCATAGCTCCCACCCCCTTCAGCAGCCATCCGGTTCAAAAGAGACAAGGTTTCAGGTGCTAGGTTTCAGGTATCAGGCCGAACAGATCAGCACGTCATACACGTGCCCAAACTGTAAAGTATCCACGAACCTTGTCTAATCCCTGACCCCTGACCCCTAACCCCCAGCTTACGGCTTCCCCTCAAACCGAGCGGCGATGGGGCCAATCTCGCGCCGCCAGAGGTCGAGCAGGGCGGCAACCGTCTCGCCCGAGGGCGTCGCGACCTGTTCGGCAATATCGACCTGCACGCCGAACGCGGCGTACGTATTAAAGGGGTTGTTGACATCGCCGGTAACCACCGAGACGCTTGGGTCGGCGGGACGGAAGCCGTATTCGAGGGCCAGTTCTTGGATCGGTCGCGAGCGCAAGAAAGCGCGGAAGCGCTCGGCGGCGGCGCGCTGATCGGGCGTAGTCAACGGGTCGCCAAGGATCGCATAGGGGTGGTCGCTAAACATCGTCGCTGGCGGGTAAAAGACCTTCAAGCGCTGGCCCCAGCGACTCTGAGCGGCGGTGATATGCTCAATCGCCAGATTCTCGTAGACCAGCACCACATCATACTTGCTCGGCCCAAACTGCACCATACTGGTCATGAAGGTGCCAGTGCTTGCGCCAAAGTCAAGCACCGCCCGCTCCATATCCTTCAGCCAGCTTTGGAACTTCGGATCGCTGACATCAGCCGCAGTGAGATCCGTCGCTTTATTATGGTAGCCGTAGGCCATCAGAATGAGCGCCTGGGCACCACTGTTCGAGCGGAGCGGCGAGGTGTGGCCGAACTTCACCTGCCCCCACTTGGTTGTCTGCGCGTACTCGGACGAACCGGGCGCAAACCCATTGGCTTGGGCGACCGCGCTCCAGTTTTGGCTCGCCAGCGCACGGTGCAGCGAGGGCCAGAAGTCTTTGACGCCACCGGGCCAAAGCACATTGGCCCGCTCCTCCCAGGCCACCGCCACCAGCGGGGTAAGCACCAAGGGCTGCGGATCGCCACTGAGAATGGTGGTGCCACCATTGCGCGTGCCCCAATCGCTGCGGAGTACCTCGATCCAGACACTGCTGGCGGGGCTGACGACCGAGGGGGGCGGGTCGGCACCCCAGTCTTGGCGGGCCACGCGATCAGCGATTTCGCCCGAGCCGAGGCCCACGAGCTTGATGCTGATCGGGCGACCACCCAGCGTGTTGCCGCTGGCCGCGAAGCGCTTGACGGCATCTTCAAGCCAGAGCTGCTTCTCGGTGCCGTACCAGATCACGACCTCGACGGGCTGAACCACTGGGCCAAGCCCCAAGTTCACCGGCGCATAGCCAAGCACACCGGGCAGCGGCACAAACGCCTTGAGCACCACCGCGAGCAGACAGAGGGCGAGAAAACTCAGGCCAACGGTTCGAGAGAATGCCATGGAGCCTCCGGCAAAGCAGCGGGTACCGGGTTAGGGGCGAACGCGGTGCCACACGTGAGACGGAACGCGGTGATTGAGCGCTGTACGCCGAAACGGGTAGCCCGGATGTCTCCGCGCTACCCGTTCTGGGTGGTACCTTTGGCTCCCCGACGTGGATTCGAACCACGAACCCTCTGATTAACAGTCAGATGCTCTACCGTTGAGCTATCGGGGATCGCTAATGGGCACGCCGCAGAGTATAGCATAGCTCTTTCGGGTGTGCAAACGCCCGCCCCCC
>CAIWXH010000675.1 GCA_903916565.1 uncultured Oscillochloris sp.
CCCCCCCGAGGGGCAAGTGGTATTGCGATTCTAAGGGGGGGCGGCACGGGTGGAAGAACACATCGCAGAAGCGCTTATCGCGCTGGCTATTGTGGTCATCGGCAGCATCGGCACGCTGGTAACGGTTCTGACCGAGCGCATCAGGCGCAACCTCGACATGAACACCCAACTGACCCGCGAAACCAAGACCGCAGCCAACGGCACGCTGACGACCGCGCTTGAGAAGCTTGCCGCAGAGCGTGATCTGGTTGCCGGGCTGCGTGAGCTGCTGAAAGAACGGGAAGACCGCCTCGCCTTCATTGAGACACATCATCCCGAAATAGCAGTCACCGTGCAGCAGTACAAGCGGCGGCGCACCAGCCGCGCACCTGACGAGCTGGCAGCGGTCACGGGCGCAACCACGCCGCTGCATGTGCCACCCGCCTACCCAGACGACCCTACCGGCACCGATGCCTCCGCGCATCCCGGAGGCTAACCAGCGCCCTCGCGGTTCCGGCCGGACCGCATGGCATAGACCCGTTACACGAGGAGACCCCGTATGAGTGAAGTGACATCCGAGTCCGTGACCGACGTGGCGGCGCTCCAGTTCGAGACCATCTTCCGCAATAAGTTCGGTGTGCTTCCCGCTGACCTGGGCCTGACCACGAGCGGCTACACCGCGACGGGCAACGGCCACACCGTGGCCCTCAGCGTGGTCGAGGGCAAGATCATCGGCGGCTGGCAGATCGACGGTCAGACCTTCAGCGAGCATCGCGTGATTGGGCGCGACACGCATCAGTCCGAGCACCTGGCGCAACTGCGCGCCAAGCTCAATCTCAGTTAGTCCATTCAGCCTACCCGGGTAGGCTGGATAGACTCTAGAAAGCGTAACCTTCATGGCAATGGTCGATGGCGCACTCTCGATTGTGTACACCTTCCAGGACGATGATCTCGCGACGGCGACCGAGCGCGTGCATGTGCCCGTGGGTACGACTCTGGCCCAGGCGAAGGCGTTTGCGACGAGCTATGCGGCGCTGATCCAGCCCCTCAGCAACTGTGCGATGCGAAAGTACACGATCTCGCAGGAAGTCTACGACGACACCTATCCGCTGGCCGCTGCGGGATCGGACGTGGAAGATAAAGGCGTGCTGAACTTCCGCACGGTCGGCAACGGCTCGGCCACTATGACCTGGCCGGGTATCCTCGAAAGCCTGCTGGTCAACAGCATCACGCGCAAGGGTGTGTACATCGACTTGGCGAATGTGGCCGTCTCGGCCCTAGCCTCGGCGCTGATCAGCGGCTTGGGGACACCAGCGATTGCCCCAAGCACCCGGCGCGGAGATGACCTGGTGACCATCAAGGACGCCTATAAGCAGAATCGGGCCTCTCAGGCGTCGAGGGCAGCCGGGGCTAAGGGGACGCCGTGTGGGATGAAGATCGCACCTTCCAGCTTACCTTCTTCCTGCGCGACGATGATGGCGCCACCGGCAAGGTTATTTTGTACCTGCCGGTGGCGCTCTCGGCCTATGCCCGGCAATTTTGCCTTGACCTCGCTGACCTTATCCGCACCGTCACGAACTGTGCGCTTACCAAGGTACGCATCACGATGAGCGCCGCAGCCAAGACCCCAAACGTCCCCAACGGCAGCGCCGCGACCTATGGTGTCTTTGTTTTTGCCACCGCGACCCCTGACGAGCGGTATGTCCTTGGCATTCCGGGCATCAACCCGTCAAAAGTGTTCACCCTCGGCGACGGGGCTGGCATTCTGATTGACCCGAACGATAGCGATGTCGCGGCATATGTGGTCGAAACCCTCACGAGCGTGGTCACGCCCTGGAATATCGCACTGACGAGCCTGACGGTGGCCGGGATGCAACTGCGTCCCTCGGCGCTTGACCACGGGTTTCGGTGAAGCGCGGCTATCTGGCTGAGGCGGATGGGGCGCTGTGGGGCTGGGGCAGCACGCACCCGCTGGCCCCCAGCACGAACACCGGGGACGCCCTCGTCTGCGTGCCAGCGGCACTTGTTCCGCTCCTGGGCGGACTGTTGGGCCGACTCGAACCGCGCTACGCATGGGCCTCTGAGGCGGATTGGCGTGCGGGCTATCAAACGATTGTGTCGCTTCAGGAACAGCTCTTTATGAGTCTCAACTGTGTCCAGCAACTGATTGAGAGCAACGACCGCATCTA
>CAIWXH010000676.1 GCA_903916565.1 uncultured Oscillochloris sp.
CTGCAACCACTGTGGGCATGTCAACGCAGATCTGACGCTCGCCATGCGGGCATGGACGTGCCCAGCGTGCAACACCGTGCTTGACCGTGACCTGAACGCGGCCCGAAATATTCGGGATGAGGCCGTACGGCTCGCTGGGGCCTGACCCAGTCGTCTCGGTTGTGTGGCTCCGTCGAGACGTAAAACCGGCCTGTGGACTGGCGATACGACCATCCTTGGATGGCACGCTGGGATGAAGCAGGAATTTCCGGTGATCACCCATGATCACCTAGAAAGTAGCAGGCTTGCTATGAGTCCTACGCTGTTGGAGGGGGTTGTGGTGATCGTGCTGATCATCGTGGCCTGGCAGCTAGGGCTGGCCCTCGCCCCCATCGTCCGCCGTGAACTGCACAACCTCAGGCAGTCCCTCGACGACGCGAGCGATACCACCCTTGATGACCGTGACGCAGCGATAACGAAGCGATTGGAGGACAAACATGAGCCGAGGCGCTAACCTTAGCTTACCCAAACCTGGACGAGGCATCGGTGTGCTCGCAATCATCGCCCTAATAGCCCTAGCGCTACTGGGCTTTATGTTCGCCTCGTGGCGCAATATCCGCCCCGGCTATGTCGGCATTGTCTTCGACAAAGCCTCGCATCAAGTTACGGCCAGCGCCCTTGAGCCGGGCTGGGCTTTCATCAACCCGTTCACCCAGGCCATCCAGGAGTACCCGATCACCATCCAGACCTACGAGATGGTGCTGAAGGGCAGCGAGGGTTCGGTGGCGGGTGACGACTCGATTAAAATCCAGAGCAATGAGGGCCAGCAACTCAACCTTGACGTGGTGATCCAGTATCAGGTGAAGCGCTCGGAGGCGGGCATTCTGTACCAGGACTGGGGCGGGGCCGACATTAGCACCGTCGAGGATCGGGTCGTGCGCCAGTACACGCGCTCGCAGGTGCCCGTGATCGCCTCAAGCTATACCTGGGAGGAAATCGTCTCGACCAAGCGGGCCGAGCTGGTCAAGCTGATGGAAGAGGGGCTGCGCGCCGAGTTTGCCCGCCGCCACCTTGACATGATCTCGTTCGGCATCCGCGAGGTGCACCTGCCCGAGTCGCTCCAGCAGGCGCTGAACAACAAGATCCAGGCCCAGCAGCAGGCCGAGCAGCAGCGCTATCAGCTTGAGCAGGCCCGTGTACGCGCCGAGCAGGATCAGGTCGAGGCCCAGGGCAAGGCCAACGCCCTCCTCGTCCAGGCCGAGGCGCAGGCCACCGCGAACCGCAAGCTGGCCGAGAGCGTGACCGACGTGCTGATTCGCTATCAGCAGATCCAGAAGTGGGACGGCAAGCTGCCCGTCTTTACCGGCGGGGCCACGCCGCTG
Organism: uncultured Oscillochloris sp.; assembly: GCA_903916565.1. Taxonomy (GTDB): domain Bacteria; phylum Chloroflexota; class Chloroflexia; order Chloroflexales; family Chloroflexaceae; genus CAIWXH01. The sequence continues at coordinate 1,362 of CAIWXH010000676.1, forward strand.
ATCAACACCTCGGAGATCATCAGCAGCACTATGCAGCCGTAAGACCAGGTTTCAGGTTTCAGGCCAACGCAGCCGGAAGCCCTGCATGTGCCGGAACGGTAAAACGGTAAAGCATCCACGAACCATGCCTAAGACACAAGGTTCGTGGATGCTTTACCATTTGCGGCGTTTGTAGTAGCGGCTTCAGCCGCCTCAGAGAAGCATTAGAGGGCTGAAGCCCCCACTACAAACGATAAACCTGAAATCCGACACCTGAAACCTGGTCTAAGCTGACAAGGTTCGTAACATCTGTACCGTTCTGGTTTTTGCGTTGCTTGCTGATGTGTTCGGCCTGAAACCCGACACCGGAAAGCTGAAACCTTGCCTTACGCTACCTCAGATCTGTGAAACAAGCTTGCGTGCCCAATACCTTCGCCAAAACTGACCGGGAACACACATGGCTTTTATGGTACCGTTGGGGCGTTCAAGCCCAACCAACAGGAGGCCCACAAAAGCCATGGACGCTATTCTATCACTGGGGCGGTGTCTCCATCCGGCGGTGACGATGACCACGATACGGCACTTGAGCCGGATTGTGCTGGCGATGCTTGCGATGACGGGGCGGGTCACGATGCTGGGGGTGGCTCGCTGGCGGGAACTGGTGGCAGCTAGCGCACCATCCAGCGCTTCTTTCCTACCACGTTGCCATGGGCGGCGATTCTCTGGATCTTCGTGCGGACGCATCGGCTCACCCCGGGGGATCGCTATCTGCTGGTCGGCCACGCATGTGTCGTGACGAAAGCGGGGACGGAGACGTACGGCGTGGATCGCTGTTTCTCCCGCATCTTTGGCAAGCCCGTGCCAGGGGTTTCGCTGTTCGCGCTTGCCCTGGTCAGTTGCACCGAACGACGGGCGTTTCCGGTGCAGGTGGAGCAAATCATCCGCGCACCTGCCACGCCACCATCCCCGATTCCTACCGCTCCCAAACGGAAACCGGGCCGCCCGAAGGGCAGCAGCACCTCGGCCAAGGCCGAGGCACCCCTGCATGCGGAACATACCCGTATCAGTGCCATGATCCGGGGCCGCCTAACTCGCATCGGTTCGTCCCTCGCGTTGCGTTATCTGGTGCTGGATGGGCATTTTGGCAACCACCATGCCGTCCTGATGGCCCGCCGGCTCGGCGTGCACCTGATCTCCAAGCTGCGGAGCGATTCCGCCTGGTACTACCCCTATGACGGCCCCTACGTCGGACGTGGTCCGCGTCGAATCTACGGCGAACGGATTGACCCGACCGCCATCCCGGAGCGCTTCCTGAAACAGACCACGGGGGAAGACCACATGGAGACCCACATCTATCAGATTGAGGCGCGGCACGAGACCGTTGACCAACCGCTGCATGTGGTCGTGATCGTCAAGCGCCATCAGACCACCGGCAAGCAGGCGCATGTCTACCTCTTCAGCAGCGACCGCACGCTGGCATGGGATGCCCTGCTCGATGCGTACCAACTGCGGTTCCAAATCGAGTTTGCGTTTCGTGATGCGAAACACTACTGGGGCTTGGAGGATTTCATGGTGGTCACCGAGACCGCCGTCACGAATGCGATAAACCTCGCCTTCTTCATGGTCAACCTCCGTCGTCGTCTGGTACGAGATCGGCATCGGAGCGACCCGAACGCCAGCGTACTCGATCTCAAAACCCATTATCGTGGGCGTTCCTATGCGGAGGAAGTGATGAAACTCCTTCCGGAAACGCCAGAGCCGGGTGTATTGCGCCGGATCCTGGCGCACGTTACGGGGCTTGGGCGTATCCATCCGCTTCCCGCTGACGTGCTCACTGGATAATTGGCGAAGGTATCAGAACGGATCACGCTTAATCCCGCGCAATGCGGCGGGCGACCCTGCATTCGCGGCATGCGGATTCGGGTGGCGGATGTCCTCGATCTCTTTGCGGCGGGCCTCTCAGCGAACGAAGTGCTGGCTGAGTTGCCCGATCTGGAGTTTGAGGACTTGAGCGCCTGCTTTCAGTATGCCGCCCGCCGAGTTGAACACCCAATCCTACGCGCTGCGTGACCTGGGGCTGCGCGATGCGACTGACGAGCAGATCTTCGCCGCAGCACGCAGCGCAGCGATGTTGGTCGTGCTTATCACGAAAGATCGCGACGTTAGTGAGCCTGTGCTTCGTCAGCATGAGCCTGCGCTTCCGTTCCACGGCTGATGCAACGTCCCCGTGTCCCCTCCGTCCCCGTGTCCCCGTGTCCCCCCCGTGTCCCCCTGTCCCCCCGTCCCCCCGTCCTGTCCCCCGCGCCCCGCGTGGTAAAATAGCCATATTCTGATCAATCCCACGCGGAGCGTGCTGATGAGCGAGATGCGGCGCGAGTCGCCCTACCCGATGGTGGCGCTTGAATTGGCCCAGCGGCTGATTATGGCCTACGTGGCCCCGCTCGGCGTCGAGGAGATCGACGCCCTGGCGTCCGAGGGGCGTGTGCTGGCCGAGACGCTGCGGGCGCTTGACCCCATCCCTGATGTCGCCAAGGCGGCGATGGACGGCTACGCGCTACGGGCGGGCGACGGCATGGCCGAGCGGCGCGTCGTGGCCGAGCTGACCGCTGGCGGTGCAGCGGGCCAGCCCCTGGGGCCGGGGATGGCGGCACGCATTATGACCGGGGCACCGCTGCCGCCCGGCGCCGACGCGATGATCCCGGTGGAGCAGACCGAGGAGCACGACGGCGTGCTACGCATCACGCGCCAGCTTGCGCCCGGCGACTATGTCCACACGATTGGGCAAGACGTGGCCGCGTGCGCGGTGGTGCTCGAGCAAGGCCAGGTGCTTGGCGCACCCGAGGTGGGGCTGCTCGCGATGCTTGGGCGCAGCCGGGCGCGGGTGTACCGCAAGCCACGGGTGGCGGTGCTGGCGACCGGCGACGAGGTCTACGAGCCAGGGCGCGAGCGCCCGCTGGGCGCGGTGTACGACGCGAACCGCTACGCGCTGCTGGCCGCCGTGCGCGAGGCTGGCGGCGAGCCGGTGGACTTGGGCATCGCCCGCGATAGCTACGCGGAGCAGCGCGCCGCGATTCTGCGCGGGCTGGCGCTGGCCGATGTGCTGATCACCAGCGGCGGCGTGAGCATGGGCACCCGCGATCTGATCAAGCCTCTGTTGGCCGAGCTGGGCACGGTGCATTTTGGGCGCGTCGCCTTCAAGCCAGGAAAGCCGACCACCTTCGCCACCGTGGGCACGAAGCTGGCCTTTGGGCTGCCCGGTTACCCAGTGTCGTCGCTAGTGTCGTTCGAGCTGTTCGTGCGGCCCGCCCTGCGCGCCTTACAGGGCGACCCGCGCCCCGCCCGCCCGCACGCCCGCGTCACCCTAATCAGCGTAATCACCCCTTCGCTCGACCGCCCCGAGTACCAGCGGGTCACCATCAGACTGGACGGCGGGCGTCTGCTGGCCCACACCACCGGCGGCCAAGGCAGCTCACGCCTGCTCTCGCTGCTTGGGGCGAACGGGCTGCTGCTGGTGCCCCCCGCGCCCACGCCCTACCCCGTCGGCGCCGAGCTTGAGGCGCTGCTGACGGGGCCGCTGCTTGGGTGAAGGGACGTGGTATGCTGCGGCAACGGAAGCAGCGTAAGGAGGTGCGTGATGGCTCAGCCACTTGTCCATGACATGCTCCAGCAGGCGCGACGTACCGAAGAGGCGCAACTGTGGGCTGAGGTTGAGGCCACGCGCCGCTACCGGCAGACGCACCCGGAACACACACAGACCGTAAGTGCCGAGGCATGGGATCGCCTCACCGCGCACCTTGACGAAGAGGACGGCCCAAAACTTGAGCTTGGCCGGAAGTCTGATGGTACGTAAGCATGCGCCAAGCTATGTTTCGCAATCCCGTAGAAGTAACGCGGTGAGGCGTCTTGTCATGCTCACTGCGCTCCTCAGAACCATGCCGCCAAAGACCTGTCAGGTGCCGCACCTGACAGGGCTAAAAGGTTGCTCACAAGTTAAGGAATTCGCCGCGTTGTCAAGGGCCAAACCGTTCGCAAACACGCCCGCCCGGTGGCTGAAGCCACGGGCTACGTGGGACGAAGGCCGCCTGCGCGGCCTGGATGAGCCTGCGAAGGCAGGCTTCGCACCTACCGAGCCGGGGACTTCAGTCCCCCGGCGGGCGACTTTGCATCAGCCCTGTTTGAGTACACGCATGGCTTGCTGATGCGCTCGACCTGAAACCTGAAACCTGAAACCTGAAACCTTGTCCAAGGAGACATTGTATGACTACCGATACCCAATTAACCGTAACGGTCGCGGGGGGCAGCTACCCCGTCGTGGTCGCGGCTGGCGCCCTGGTCAGTCTGCCCATTCGGCTGATGGAACTAGGGCTGCGTGGCGCCCTCTGGCTTGTGTCCGACGCCGCTGTGACGCAGAGTTGCAGCGAGCCGCTGGCCGCACGGCTGCGTGCGGCGGGTTTCACCGTCCATACCTACAGCGTGCCCTCGGGCGAGACGAGCAAAAGCCCCGCGCAGCTTGCGCGCCTCTATGACTGGATGCTCAGCGGCAGCGTCGAGCGCCGCGACGCCGTGCTGGCCCTTGGCGGGGGCGTGGTGGGCGACCTCGCTGGCTTCGCCGCCGCCAACATCCTGCGCGGCATCACCGTGATCCAGTTGCCCACGACCCTTCTGGCGATGGTAGACGCCGCCGTGGGCGGAAAGACGGGGATCAACCACGCGCTTGGCAAAAACTTGATTGGCGCGTTCCATCAGCCCCGGCTGGTGCTGGCCGACACTATCACCCTGACCACCCTGCCGCCCCGCGAGCTGCGCGCAGGCTGGGCCGAGGTGATTAAATACGGGGTGATCAGCGACGCGGGCCTCTTCACCGACCTGGAGGGGCTGGCCGCGACGCACCGCTGGGACGCCCGCCCGTCGAGTAGCTGGCCCGCGCAGGACGAGGAGCTAACCGGGCATCTGACGGCGATCATCAAGCGGGCGGTGGCGGTGAAGGTGGGCGTGGTCAGCCGCGACGAGCGCGAGCAGGGCGAGCGCGTCATTCTGAACTACGGCCACACCATCGCCCACGCAGTCGAAACCCTAACCGGCTACGGCACGCTGCTGCACGGCGAGGCGGTCGCCATCGGTATGCACGCCGCCGCCCGCATCGCGGTGGCGCTGGGCCTCGCCGAGGTGGGCATGGCCGAGCGCCAGCGCCGCCTGCTCGCCGCCTACGGCCTGAGCGTGGCAATGCCCGCCGGACTCGACCCCGAGGCGGTGATTGCCGCGACTCTGCGCGACAAGAAGGTGCAGGCGAAGCAGGTGCGCTGGGTGCTGCCCACGAAGATCGGGGCGGTCGTGCTGCGCGACGATGTGCCCGAGGCGCTGGTGCGTCAGGCGATTGGCGCGTAAGACCGGGTTTCAGGGGTCGGGTCTCAGGTTTCAGGCCGAGCGCGTCAGCAAGCGGCCCCACGCCCGGTGGCTGAAGCCACGGGCTACGCAGTGCGAAGCCCGCCTGCGCGGGCTGCCGAGCCTGCGAAGGCAGGCTTCGCAATCACAAGAGCCGGGGACTTCAGTCCCCCGGCAGGCGACGTTGGCCGCCCTAACGCACCGTAGCAGCGTGGGCGCAAAGATCGCATATACTCACCCGCGTACGTGCTAAGCGACGAAGGAGCATTCCTATGGCCGAGGCGGCAATTGGCGTCATCGGGGGCAGTGGGCTGTACGCAATGGCGGGGCTATCCGAGGTGGAAGAGCTGCGCCTCATCACGCCGTTTGGCGAGCCGAGCGACGACTATGTGGTTGGGACGCTAGGTGGGCAGCGCGTGGCCTTCTTGCCGCGCCATGGCCGAGGCCATCGCATCAACCCCTCCGAGCTGCCGACGCGGGCGAATATTCACGGGTTCAAGCAGCTCGGGGTGCGCTACCTGATCTCCGTCAGCGCCGTTGGCTCGCTGCGCGAGGACTACGCGCCCGGCCAGGTCGTCATCCCCGACCAGCTCTACGACCGCACCAAAGGGCGTCCTTCCACGTTCTTTGAGCGCGGCGTGGTGGCCCACGTTGGCTTTGATAAGCCCTTCTGCCCGATCCTCAGCGACTATCTGTACGCGGCGGCCAAGGCGGCGGGCGCGACCATCCACAAGGGCGGAACGATGGTGGTGATGGAGGGGCCGGCCTTTTCGACCAAGGCCGAGAGCGAGGAGAATCGGCGGCGCGGCCACAGCCTGATTGGCATGACCGCACTGCCCGAGGCGAAGCTGGCCCGCGAGGCCGAGATCGCCTACGCGACCCTGGCGATGGTCACCGACTACGATGTCTGGCACCCCGACCACGACTCGGTCACGGTGGACACCATCATCGCCGTGCTGAACGCCAACGCGGCCCTCTCACAGCGCATCGTCGCCGAGGTGGTGGATCGGCTCGCCGAGGGCTACACGAGCATCGCCCACAGCGCCCTGGCGACGGCGATCATCACCGACCGCAGCCGCATCCCCGCCGAGACGAAAGAGCGCCTGAGTCTGATTGCGGGCAAGTACCTGTAGCGCACTGACGCCCCTCTCCCCCAGCCCCCTCTCCCACTAGGGGAGAGGGGGAATTCCGCAGCAAGACGCTTTCGGCTCCCCTCCCCCCTAGTGGGGGAGGGGCTGGGGGTGGGGGACAAGTAGCTTCGCTTACTTGAGCGTCGCCTCTAGCGTCATGTCCTCAAGGCCGGGGGCGAGCAGCTTCGAGACGGGGCAGCCAGCCTTGGCGTCATCGGCGAACTTCTGGAAGGTGGCCTGGTCGATGCCGGGCACCTGGCCCTCAGTCACAAGGTGGATGCGGGTAATCTTCGGGCCACCCGCGTCGAGCGTGACGACCGCGCGGGTTGCCACGGCATCGGGCACGTGCCCTGCGGCGCTCAGAATGGCCGAAAGAAACATGCTGTAGCAAGCCGCGTGCGCCGCCCCGATCAGCTCCTCGGGGTTGCTACCGCCCCCATTCTCGAAGCGCGACACAAAGGTGATCGCCGTATCGCTCAGGGCACCACTCTCGGTCGAGACCACCCCCGCCCCGCCTTTGAGATCGCCACGCCACGTCGAGGTGGCGCCACGCTGAAACTCAGCCATCGTTGGCTCTCCTTCTGCTCATGTTCTACTCCACCGAACGAACCTAGCCATTATAGTGCGAAAAGGATTCGACCATGCCGTCTGAGATCCAGATTATCCCCGTGCGCGGGATCGGCGAGATTCGCCCCGGCGATGCGCTGGCCCCGCTGTTGCTTGACGCGCTTGTGAGCGCTGGCTTGAGCCTAGAGAACGGCGATGTGCTGGTCGTCACCCAGAAGATTGTCTCGAAGGCCGAGGGGCGGCTGGTTGACCCAGCCACCGTGGAGCCGTCGGCCTTTGCCGAGCGCATCGCCGTGCAGGGGCGGAAGGACGCGAGCTACCAGGAGCTGGTGCTGCGCGAGAGTCGGCGCATCGTCAAAATGGCGAACGGCGTCTTGATCACCGAGACGCACCACGGCCTGATCTGCGCCAATAGCGGCATTGACGAGTCGAATGTCGCAGGCGGGCAAGTGGTCTGCCTGCTGCCCGTTGACCCGGACGCCAGCGCCGCCAACCTGCGGAGCGCGATCCGCGACCTGACGGGGACGACCGTGGCGGTGATTATCTCGGACACCTTCGGGCGACCGTGGCGCGACGGTCAGGTGAACGTGGCGATTGGCTGCGCCGGGCTCAAGCCACTGAACGACTTCGCCGGGGTTAACGACCCCTACGGCTACACAATGCAAGTCACCCTCATCGCCGTGGCCGACGAACTCGCCAGCGCCGCCGAGCTGGTGATGGGCAAGATTGACCAAGTGCCCATCGCGATTGTGCGTGGCTACGCCTATACGCCCAGCGAGGAGGCGACGGCGCAGGCGCTGATCCGTGACCCGAGGTTTGATCTGTTTCGGTAAGTCAAGGTGTTAGGTGTCGGGTTTCAGGTGCTGGGCCAAAGCGGTTCCGCGCAAAGCCGCAAAGCCGCAAAGGCGCAACGGCGTGACACCTGACACCTGACACCTGACACCTGACACCTGACACCTGACACCTGACACCTGACACCTGACACCTGACACCTGACACCTGACACCTGACGAGGCCACGATGGACTGGATGGAGCTGATACGGGGTCGGCGCAGCGTGCGCGCCTTTCGGCCCGAAGCGCTGACCCGCGCACAGATCGAGACGGTGCTTGAGGCGGCACGCTGGGCACCTTCGCCCCACGGACGCCAGCCCTGGCGCTTCGCCGTCGTCACCACCCCGGCGGCGAAAGCGCGCCTCTCGGCGGCGATGGGCGCTGAGTGGCGGCGGCAACTCGCCCTGGATGGGCAGGACGAGGCGACCATCGCGGCGCGCTTCCGCAAGTCGCACGAGCGCATCGTCGGTGCCCCGGCGGTGATTGTGCCGTGCCTCTATCTGGCGGATCTGGACGCCTACCCCGACCCCGAGCGACAGGCGGCGGAGACGACCATGGCGGTGCAGAGCCTCGGCTGCGCCGTGCAGAATATGCTGCTGGCCGCCTACGCCCAGGGCTTCGCGGGCGGCTGGATGTGCGCGCCGCTCTTTTGCCAAGGGGCCGTGCGCGCCGCCCTTGGCCTCGCCGACACGCTCGCCCCCCACGCGCTGATTCCGCTTGGCTATGCGGCGCAGGAGCCTGTGCGGCGTGCCCGACGCCCCCTTGACGAGCTGGTGGTTGCCTGGGAGTGACCTCTTTTCATAAAAACGGGCCGCACCAACGCCGAAGGCCAGCCCCTTGGGGCTGGCCTCCAGCATTTGTCGTTCGGCCTGAAACCTGAAACCCGACCCCTGAAACCTTGTCTCACGCTACGAGAGCGGCATCCGTAGCTCGACGGTCGTGCCCTGACCAGGGTCTGAGCGAATGCGTAGGTCGGCCCCAATCAGACGCGCTCGTTCCTTCATATTCAACAGGCCAAGGCTGCCACGGTTGTTGTAGCTGCTCTCGACAGCGGCCAAGTTGAAGCCTTTGCCCCGGTCGCGCACACTGGCGACGAACGTATCCTCCTCGGTGTAGAGGTAGACGGTAATCACGTCGCTGCGGGCGTGCTTCCGGGCGTTGTTCACCGCCTCCTGGACAATGATGAAGGCGGCGGCCTCCTTCTCAGAGGGCAGGCGCGGCATATTCGTCGGAGCCTCAAGCCGTAAACGCATGGCGTTGCCGGAGGGGTCGCGCCAGCGGTCAACGTACTGCTGGAGGGTGATCAGCAGACCTTGGGTTTCAAGGCCGAGCGGACGCAGCTCGAAGAGCAGCGTGCGAATGTCGTGGGTCGTCTTGTTGACCAACTCGGACAGGGTGTCGAGCTCATCGGGGACGCGCTCGGGCATCGCCTTGTAGAGTTTCTTAATGAACTCGATGTTCATTGAAATGGCGGCGACACTCTGGGCGGGGCCGTCGTGCAGGTCGCGGGCGATTGCGTGGCGCACGTCGGCCTCTTTGCTCAGCAGGCGCTCGTGTTCCTGCTTGAGGCTTTGGTAGAGGCGGGCGTTCTCGATGGCGATGGCCGCCTGGGCTGCCAGGGTGGTCAGCAGTTGCATGTCCTGGTCGGTGAAGGGGCGGGCGTCGAAGGTGTTGAGGATCTGCATCACGCCGACGACGCGGTCTTTCAGGCGCATCGGAACGCAGAGGATCGAGCGGGTGACGAAGTCGGCCTCGCGTCCAATCGCGTCGTACCAGCGGCTGTCTTGCTCGACATCATTGACGATCTGACCGACGCCGTGGGTCGCAACCCAGCCCGCGATGCCCCGGTCGGCGGGCATGCGATACTGGCGCAGTTCGCCGGGGATGTCGAGCAACAGCTCGTTCTTGGCCTCGTCGAGGATGAAGATCGAGCAGCGCTCGGCGCCAACAACCTTTGGTGCCCGCACCTTAATATCGTTCAGCAGGCTCGCCAGATCGAGGTTGACCGCCAGCGACTGGCCGATCTCGTAGAGCAGATTCAGCTCGCGGAGGTCGCGCTCGGCCCGGCGCAACATCGCGATTTTGTCGGCCTCGCCACCGATGGCCCGTACCAGCAGCACCAGCAGATCCTCGTCGAGGGTGTTGCCCCCCTCCGTGCGGCTCTGTCCGTCCTGTCCATCCTGGCCGTCCACCACCAAGTGGAGCAGGCCGACGCCCTGGCCGCCGCTCTGGAGCGGTAGCTCGATTAAGTCGCGCCCGTCGTCGAGCGAGTAGCTGCCGACAATCGGCTCACTCCCGTCGTCGCGACGGCCAAAACCGTGGCGGGCCTGCTCGATAAGCGTGCGGGCCTCCTCATCGAGGGGGCCGTGGGTTAGGCGCACCGTCTCGCCGTAAGGGGTTACGTAGAGCAAGGCGCCCGCACTGGCGGGCCAGAAGGAGACGAGCCGCTCAAGCGAGGCGGCCAACAGCTCTGAAACGCCGTGATGCCCCCCGGCAATGAGCAGTTGGCTCAGTGTTTCCAGGTGGCGCTGGTTAATCGCGATGGGGGACATAGGCACCTCTTCCAAGAGGGGTTATCGTTTGCGTACTTTACTCCATTTGAACGTTGTGTGTCAATTGTTTCGTAGAGTGAGGCTCAGAGATCCGGCCAGTCAATCTCGATACAAAGCTCGTCGCCCTCGATCAGCACCGGGTAGACCGGCAGGCGCAGGCCCACAGGCGGCACCAGGCTCTTGCCGGTGCGGATGCTGTAGGCCCACCCGTGCCACGGACATGTGATGGTGTCGCCGATCAACGCACCAGCCGAGAGCGGGCCACCCTCGTGGCGGCAGGTATCGCTGAAGGCGTGGATTGTCCCCCCTAGATTCGCCAGGGCGACTGGCAGACCGTCCACCTCCACATACACTAGGCGACCCGGCCCTAGCTCGCCCACGCGCAGCACCCGCACCCGTTCACGCGCCATTGCTCCGTGCCTTCCCCGTTTGCCATCTCAGCGTTCAAGCCCCGCCACCCGGCTACTAAGCAGCATACCACCTGCCACGTGAAGCTACCGCATCATTGCTCGCCCGCCGGGGGACTGAAGTCCCCGGCTCTTGATCTGCGAAGCCTGCCTTCGCAGGCTGGTTGAGGCCGCGCAGGCGGCCTTCGCACCGCCTAGCCCGTGGCTTCAGCCACCGGGCGTGGGCTGGCAGGCGACATTGCAACCGCCCTGTCGCAGTGGCGCGCAACCTTGCGGCTTGCTCAGGCGTCGTACCGGCAGACGCAAGTGACCCCGGTCGCGTGACCGGCGGCACGTCGAGGGAGGCAGCACCGTGGAGAGCAAACGGATTACCCGCAGCCGCAGCGAGCGTTTCATCGCGGGCGTGGCTGGTGGCCTAGCCCATTATTTCGGCATCGACCCGCTGGTCGTGCGGATCGCGTTCCTCGTTCTGAGCCTGCTTAACGGCCTGGGCGCGGTCATTTACCTTGTCCTCTGGCTGATTGTCCCGAACGAGGGCAGCCCCGCCGATGGGCGCACGACCGTCCAGGATGCCTTCGCCGAGATGCAGACGCTGGTCGATGTGCTGGTGGATCGCATCCGCGCCGTCTTTCAGCGGTAGACGGCCCACCGTAGCGCCCGTCTGACCCCTGAAACCCGGCACCTGAAACCTTGCGCGGCCTACCGCCGCACCAGTGGCAGGTACGTGGTGAAGATCGCGCTCACCACCGACACGCTTGCGGCAGGAAGGGCCGCGCCTGGCCCACGCACCGTAATGGTGAGCGTGGCGGGCGCGGCCACATCAGCGGCGGTCAGCTCGACGCGCAGGGTGGTGCCGTCCACACATGTCGTCGGGCGGTCGGCACCATTCACCTGCGCGATGCTCGTATCAGTGAAACCATAGCCCCGGACGGTGAGAAAGCGCTCGGTCGCCCCAACCTTGATCAGTGGACTTGGCACCGTCAGCCCGATCACCAACTCGAAGGCACCCAGGTCGCACACGCCCACCTGCGGGCGCGCTATGCCCCGCTGGTCGGTGGCGGCGCAGCCCGCGCCCGTCGGGTCGCCCCCATTGAAGGCCGGACTAGCGGTGGTAATCGCCATCGTGCGGGTCGGGCCACCATTGTCAGCCAGCGGCACCAGACGCGCATCACGAAACTGCGCGTCGCTCGTCTGACTGGGCGCGCTCTTGCCTGCGAAACAGGTCACGTCATTGTAGTAACTGGCGTTCGTGAGCCGTGGCGGGTACTGAAGGCTGCGCCCGTCGTGGGCCAATTCGGCGGAGCAGTGCTGCTGGAAGTTGGCGATGCCGCCCGCCGTATTGTTGGCAAAGACCGAGCTGCTGACCCGTCCGCCGGGCTGCCCGCTGATCTGGCTGCTGCTGATCGCCCCGCCCACCCAGCCAGCATAATTGTTGGCGAAGGTCGAATGGCTGATCACAAACTGGTCACTGTTGTTGACCACGTAGAGCGCGCCGCCGTTGGCGTTGTAGCCGCTACCAAAGGCCGTGTTGCCCTCGAAGGTCGCGCTGGAGATCGTCAGACGCACCGGCTGGGGGAAAGCCACGGCGCCGCCCGAGCCATCCTCGGTCGCGTTGCCCTCGGCACCGACGGTGCGCCGTGCGCTGTTGCCCGTAAACAGGCTGCCACTGAGGCTGATTGTCGGGTTGCCCGTGGCCCCCCCGCTGCTCGTGCCGCCCCCGCCAAGCGCACCGCCCTGAGCGCGTGCGCCGCCGACCACCGCGTTGCCGACGAAGCTGCTGTCAACGATCTGTGCGCTGCTGCTGTTCTCGTACATGTTCACGTGGATGGCCCCGCCGGAGTTGTAGGCGCGGTTATTGGTGAACGTGCTGCGCTCGACGCGGAACAGCCCGCCCTCGCCGCCTAGCCCATCAAGCGAAATCGCGCCGCCTAGGCTGTCGCGGGCCGTCGCCCCAAGCGCCGTATTGTTGGTGAAGCTGCTATCCATAATCGTCAGGGCGCTCTGAAGAACGTGGATCGCCCCGCCAGCCCCATTGTTCGCATCGTTGTCCATAAACTGGCTGGCGCGCACCAGCACCGCGCCGCCTTGCGTATAAATCGCGCCGCCGCCGAAGTCGTAGGCGGCGCTGCCAGCGGGCACGCTGGTCAGCATGACATCATTATTTGTGAAGGTCACATGGTCGATCACCAGGGCTGGCTTAAATTGCGGCTGGGCCGCCCCAAACACGCTGCGGATTGCGCCGCCGTTGACCTCGTTTGCGGTGGCACCACTAGCGAATCCGCCAGTGAGCGTCATATTCTGGAGCGTGAGCGTGCTGCTGCCGAGGTTGCCAAAGGTGTGATGATTGAACAGGCGCACGCCCTGGCCCTGAAGCGTGATCAGATTGCCGCCGTCCACCACGGTCGCGGGGGCGGTCACGTCGAAGGTCTGGGTAACAACAATCGTGTGCGGGCTGCCCCCACAGCTAAAGGTGAGACTGCCCCCGTCCACCAGTGCCGCCGCCAGCGCCTGCGCGGTGCAGCTTGCCGGGGTGCCGCTGCCCACCACTTTGGTCGCGGCGGCTGCGGGGTAGGCCGTGGACAGCGCGAAGGTCGCCACGAGCA
>CAIWXH010000677.1 GCA_903916565.1 uncultured Oscillochloris sp.
CCGGCGCTTGATCGGCGAAGCCTGCCTTCGCAGGCTCGTCCAGGTCGCGCAGGCGGCCTTCGCACCGCGTAGCCCCTGGCTTCAGCCACCGGGCGGGCGCGCAACAACCCCTGTAGGATTGCTATATGGCGCGACGAAGACACCAGACGCCACGCGCACTATCCAGCTTCCGGAGCAACTGGTGAGCGGAATACGGGAATACCAGGAGCGCCAAACCGAGGAACGGGCGACCATGCAGTGGGTCGCAACCGACTACCTGTTCACCTCGGTGTCGCGTGGCGGCATCCTCAAGCCCGACCGCATCTACGCCGCCTTTCGGGCTATCGCCAAGGATGCGGGCCTTGCAGGCTTCCGCCTGCACGACCTACGGCACAGCGCGGCCACCCTCCTGCTGGCGGAAGGGGTGAAGATTAAGCGGGTGCAGGCCATCCTGGGCCACGCCTCGGCGGCGACCACGATGGACATCTACGCGCACCTGCTCGACGGCGACGACAGTGACGCGCTAGACCGGGTGCAGCAGCGTCTACGCGGCGCTGCCGATGACTAAGCCTCCACCCACACCCGAAGGTGCAGCAAAGCCCCCTAGCGCGTGCTAGGGGGCTTTTGGTGGGGTGGTACCGTGCTATTCCCGTGTACGTCTGTGCGGCAACATGCGACAATGAGCAATGTTGTCATAGGCTGACACGGGACGAAAGAGTGCTTTAAGGCGTCACAATGGGTTCTGGTGTATCGGTGCGACGTAAGGCGACAAACGTAGGTATAGAAGCGTGTTAGAGTTCGCGGGCGGCGCGACGATGGACGACGGATGTACGCAGTTGGAGCGCAGCATGCAACACTGGGCATGGCAGTTGCGACCTCGCCTTTTACCCCTCACCCCCGGCCCCTCTCCCCTTGAGGGCGAGGGGCGATTCCGATTCCGCAGCAGGATGTGTTCGGCTCCCCCTCTCCCTGAGCGGGAGAGGGGGCTGGGGGGTGAGGGCTGGCGCGGCACTAAGACTTTGCAACCCCCATGCGGCACTGAGAAATCTATAAAAGGAGTCCGATGTTTCACTTCGGCATCGAGCATGAAGTCGCCCTAGCCGACCAGCGCGGCGCCCTCGTCGCCTGGACGGACGCCAGCTATATGGTCTTTCGGCGCATCATTGCGGCGCTGCCGCACTACCCGGACGACGGGGCCGTGCTGCACATCGGCGATGCGGGCGTGCGCGTCAAGCGCTGGTACATCGAGGGTTTGGAGCGCTTCGACGAGACGGGTGAGTTGCTGATGGTGGTGCCGAAAGGGATTGAGATTCGCACCACGCCGCACGCCACTATCGCCGGGGCCGTCGCCGAACTACACGCGAGCTTCGCCCGCCTGCGAGCCGCCGCCGCCGCCGAGGGGCTGCGCCCCGTGCTGCTCAGCTTCAACCCGACGGCCACCAGCTTCGCCTATGATCCGCCGCTCAACGCCTTTGAGCGGCGCCTGCACCAGACTGATCCAGACTATCAGACCGAGGCGCTGGCGATGCTCACTTACGGCCCCGACCTCAATCTTTCGCAGGACGGGCTTGACGCCGCTGGTGCGCTCGACCTTGGGCGCAAGTTCACGGCCTACAGCCCGTACATCGTGCCATTCAGCTTCAGCTCGCCCTTCTACGCCGGGGGGCTGTGGGCGGGGCTATCGGCGCGCACCTTCTACCGAACGGGGCGACGACCAGCGGCCTACGTGTTTCTCGCCGAGGCGAGTGCGCCGCCCGCCAGGCTGGCCCGCAACCAGCGCGAGGTCGGGCGGGTCGAGTTTAAGGCATTCGACAGTTGCGCCGACTTCGGTTTTTACGGCGCCTTGCTGGCACTACTTAAAGGCATCGCCCTCGATCAGACGCTGGCCGAGCGCGCCGACGTGCCTGACGCGGCCAAGCATCAGCACGTCGCCCGCTGCGGCTTCGCCGACGCTGCGCTTGCCGCTGGGGCACGACAGGTGCTGACGGCGGCCACCCAGGCGCTTGCCGACGACCCCGACCGCACCCTGCTGGTGCCCCTCGCCGCCATGCTCGCGCAGCGAATCACCCCCGCCCACGCGCTGCTCGCCACCTACCAGCAGCGTGGCTCGCTGGCAGAGACGCTGCGCGACAGCTACCCGCCGCCTGCGGTGGGTGATTGATGGTGACTGTGCCGGGGCGACGTTGCAACCGCCGCACCCGCTGAGGCGGCGGTTGCAACGTCGCCGCGTTTATGCTATTCTTGCGCCAGCATATACCCCCATTGCGACGGAACGGAAGGAGCGGGCAAGATGGACCACACTGTCAATACGACGACTGTCGGCACCTGCGCCGCTGGTCAGATACTCCGTCTACCCACGTTCCGCCTGCTCAGGAGCTAGACCGCTCCATCATAGACGAGCAAAAGGCTGTGGGTAGCTGAACAAGCGCCGACAGCCTTTTCTGTTAAGGCCGTGGTGCCCAACGCCCACGGCCTTTGTCTATTGACCGTCACAACCACCGAGGTAAGGACACTTCCAAATGATAACGCTCGAATCAGCAGATGAGGCCACACACACGCCGCCGGACGCACGACCGCCGCAGACTTCTGCGGCGCAGCGCACCCGCGAGGGGAGGCCCACCGTGATTATTTTAGAGCGCGACGGCTCGCTGCACCACTACCCGCCGGAGCGCACCAGCACCGCGTGGCGCCAGGCTCGGATTGCCCTACACAAAGATCAGGCGCAGCCGAAGATCCTTGACCGCATCCTTGATTTCACTTTCGATGTCCTTGGGATTAACAATCTGGAGGTGCGCGTCTATGAGCACGCCAAACGCTGAGGCGGCGGCGGGCGAGGCCGCCGCCCCCGACCGCATCACCGGCACCGTCTTGCGCGCCCAAAGCGGCTTCTACTGGGTGCAGACGGCTGATGTCCTGATCGAGTGCAAGCTGCGCGGCAAGCTCAAGCGGACGCGCCTGGACACCGACATTGCCGTGATCGGCGACGAGGTTGAGCTGACCGTGATCGCCCCCGGCAAGGGCGCGATTGAGGCCGTGCTGCCCCGGCGCTCGAAGCTGGCCCGCCGCGCCGCCGGTGGACGCGGTGCCTATAAAGAGGATGTGCTGGTCGCCAATGCTGACCAAGTGCTGCTCACCTTCGCCTGCGCCCAGCCCGAACTGAGTGCGCGCATGCTCGACCGCTACCTCGTCATCTGCGAACTGAGCGCACTCGAAGCGGTGATTGTCGCCACGAAGGTTGATCTGGTCGGTGAGGCGCAGGCGCGGGCGATCTTCGCCCCGTACGAGCGCATTGGCTACCCGGTACTCTACGTCTCGAACACGACGGGGCTGGGCCTCGACGCCGTGCGCGCGCGCCTAGCCGGTCGCATCAGCGTCGTCACGGGCAAGTCGGGCGTCGGCAAATCAAGCCTGCTCAACGCCCTTGACCCCACGCTGCACCTCGTCACTGGCGCGGTCAGCGCAACGCTCAACAAGGGCCGCCACATCACCACCGTGGCCGCGCTGATGCCCCTCGCCGGGGGCGGCTACGTCGCCGACACCCCTGGCATCCGCGAGATTGGCCTCTGGCAAGTGCCGCCCGCCGATCTGGCCTGGGGCTACCGCGAGCTGAGGCCGTTCCTTGGCGCATGCTACTTCGCTGGCTGCTCGCATGTCCACGAGCCTGACTGCGCTGTGCGCGACGCCGTGAAGCGCGGGCAGATTACGGCTGAACGCTATGACAGCTATGTGCGTCTACGCACAGAGGAGGGGTAGGACAAGGTTTCAGGGGTTAGGTTTTAGGTTTCAGGGTTCAGACAAGTCAGCCCCGCACATGGCACCTGTGTCATGTGCGGGGCTAATGGCTTTCTGCTGCGCTCTGGCTGAAACCTGAAACCCAGCACCTGAAACCTGGCACCTGAAACCCAGCACCTGAAACCTGGCACCTAGAACAGAATCTGATCGGCGTTGACCTGGTCAAGGCCAGCCCAAGGGCTGCGAACCTCGCCGCGCCGCAGGCTGCGCCCGAGGCGCAGGGCCAGGAGCAGGCCCGTAGTGAGCAGCAGGAGCGTGAGCGCGGCGGCGTAGACGGCGGTGTAGCCAAGCGCGACGTTGCCGGTCGCCTGCTGGATGAGGTCGCGGGCGAGGCCGCCGCCGATGGTGCTGAAGCCTTGGGCGAGCGCCTGGGTGATGCCCCAAAGGCCGATGAAGAGGCCAGTGTGGTTGCGATCAACCAGGCCCATGACGAGGGAGAGCGCGCCGACGATGAAGAGGCCGCGCCCAGCGCCAATCAGCGCCACGCCGCCCCGGAAGAAATCAACCAGCGTGGCGTTGCTTGAGAGCGTGACGGTCAGAAAGCCTGCCACGCCGAGGAGACAGCCGAGGCTGATCAGGAGCACGGGCGAGCGTGCGCGCCAGAGCATAACGGCGGCGATGGCAATCCCGGCGAGCATACCCACGCCCCAGAGGGCGGTGAGCCCAGTGGTCTGGGTGACGCTCATGCCAAGCACTTGGCCGCCGTAGGGTTCAAGCAACACATCGTGGGTGGCGAAGCCAAGCGTGGAGAGGAAGAGGACGATGAAGAGGTTCCGCAGGGGTGCCTGAGCGGCGAGCAGCTTCAGCGAGTGGCCGAGCGTCTCACGCACCACAATCGGCTCCGCGACATCTTCAAGCTCGCCATTGGCCTTCAGCCGCTCCTGCCCATACATCGCGATAAACGTCAGCGCGATAAAGATCACCGCCGAACCCTGCATAAGCTGGATAAGCCGGAAGTGGTTGTAGGTGACGAGGAACTGGCCCATGATGAGCGAACTGACGATGGTGCCCAGCACAAGCATGATCCAGAGCACCCCGAGGACGCGCCCGCGCTCGTGGGCGGGGGTAATATCGCTGACGGTAGAGAGGTAGATCGTCTCGACAATATTGACGCCGATGCCGTAGGCGAGGAAGATCAGCGCGCAGATGACTAGGGCCACGGGGAACGCGATGGTGCCGTTGCCGCCGAGCAGGATGAGCGAAAAGGGGGCGGTGGCAAGCCCGCCGTAGGTGAGCATCGCGCCGAGGACGAGGTAGGGCGTGCGCCATGTGCCAGCGGCTCGCGCCACATCTGAGCGAAAGCCGATGAGCGCACGGGCGGGCGAGACGAAGTAGTGAATGGCA
>CAIWXH010000678.1 GCA_903916565.1 uncultured Oscillochloris sp.
CACTGACGACCAACCACCAATCACCGACCATCAACCACTGACCACTCCGGCGGCGGTCATGCGTCGTCCCGCGTCTGTCGTCATACTCGATCAGATCGAGCGTGACGGCCTCTTTGTGCTGCCGCTGGATGAGGATCGGCGGTGGTATCGCTATCACGCGCTCTTTGCCGAGTTTCTGCGCGAGCGGCTGCGCCGCGAGGAGCCGGACAGTTCGGCGGTGCTGCATCAGCGGGCCGCCGCTTGGTACGCCGCCGAGGGTTTGCCCACCGAGGCGGTGGCCCATCTGCTTGCGGCTGGCGCTACGGATCGGGCCGCTGCGCTGGTTGAATCTGAAGGTCGCCCGTTGCTGCTGCGGAGTGAGGTCGCTACGGTGCTGGGCTGGCTGGCGGCGCTGCCTGCCGACTTGTCCCGCTCACGCCCCGCGCTCTGCTTGATTGAGGCATGGGCGCGGGCTATCGCGGGCCAGTTTGAGGCGACGGAAGCCCCGCTGTCGGCGGTCGAGGCGACTATCGCCGCCTATACGGGCGACCTCGACGCCCCCGCGCCCTTTTCGGCACCCTATACGCCGCGTAATCTTGTCAGTGAGGCGCTGGCCGTGCGCGCAACGGTGGCTGGGCTACGCCGCGAGACGGCCCGTGCGGTCGATCTGGCCCGTCGTGCGCTGACGGCGCTTCCCGAAGACAGTGTCTTGGTGCGTGCGGTCGTGGCCTTGATGCTTGGCAACGCGGCGTACCTTCAGGGCGATATGACGGCGGCGGCGACGGCGCTTGAACATGCAGCCCAGGCGGGGCAGGCGGGCGGCATGCCGATCATCGCCATCTTTGCCTTGCGCCAACTGGCCGAGTTGCACGCCCGCGTCGGCCAACTCCACCGGGCGGCGCACACCTATGAGGATGCCATCGCCCGTGGGGCGGCGCTCTATCCTCGGCGGAAGGGCACGGCGCCGCGACCTGTGCCCGTCGCTGGTACCGCGTACGTCGGCCTGGGGATGCTGCACTACGAGTGGAATGACCTCGACACCGCCGAGCGGCTGTTGCGCGATGGGCTGCGCCTCGGGCGCCAGGGCGAGAATGTCGAGATTTTGCTGATGGGGCCGATTGGGCTGGCCCGCCTCCAGCGGGCGAAGGGCGCGCCCGCCGCCGCCCGTGTCACGATGGCCTCGGCGGTGGCCTACGCCCGCGCCACGGGCGTGCCACGTCTCGCCGACTGGCTTGGCGCTGAACAGGCCCGCCTCGACTTGCTGCTCGGTGAGGTCGCCGCCGCCGTCGCCTGGGATCAGGAGCGACATCTTGACCCTGGTGGCACGCTTAGCTACCTTGAGGAGATTGATTATCTGGCGCTGGCCCAGTTGCGGCTGGCCCAAGGCCGCGCCCCCGAGGCGCTGCGCCTGCTTTCACGCCTGCGTGGCCTTGCCGAGGCCCAGGGGCGCGATGCTTCGCTGGTCGAGATTTTCGCCCTCACCGCGTTGGCCGCCCGCGCCGCCGGTGATCGCAGCGGTGCCCAGACCGCGCTTGTGCGCGCTTTGTCGCTTGCCGCCCCCGAGGGCTACATCAGGCTGTTTGTGGACTTGGGGCCGCACATGCGCGAGTTGCTTGAGGCCCACGGCGCCGAACACGGGACACGCAGCGAGAACGAGGAGCTTTATCTGATGCGACTCCTTGCGGCTTTCCCCAGCGATGTGCCGGATCTGTCGGAGGCGGAACGCGCCGCGCTGCGTGCGCTGCGCGCTGGCGCTCAGACGCTCAAGCGTGCCCAGGCGCTGATCGAGCCACCGACCCCGCGTGAGCTTGAGGTGCTGGGCTGGATCAACGAGGGGCTGCGGAACGAGGAGATCGCCGAGCAGTTGGTGGTCGGCGTGGCTACGGTCAAGAAGCACATCAACAATCTCTACGCCAAACTTGAGGTCGCCTCGCGCACGCAGGCGCTCAAGCGGGCGCGTGAACTGGGGCTGCTTGGGTAAAGGTGTATTTCGTTTCAACTGGGGAGGTGGGGAGATGGGGAGGTGGGGAGATGGGGAGATGGGGAGGTGGGGAGGTGGGGAGATGGGAGATGGAAATCTCTACCGTTCCACACCTCTCCACCTCCACCGCTCTCCACCTCCACCGCTCTCCACCTCCTCACCTCCATCGCTCTACAGCTCTACAGACGGTCGTTCTGAGACATTAAGGGAGGTACACGATGGAGCCAGTCTTTCCTGGGATGGATCCGTACATTGAGGCACCGGGGATTTGGCAGGATGTTCACCATCGGGTGATCACGGCCATTTGCGATCAGCTTCAGGCCCAGTTGGTGCCGCGCTACGTCGCGCTGATTACGCCCTATATTGCCTTCGAGAGCTTAGAGATTACCCCGGTGCGTATGGCGGCACCCGACATCAGCCTGTATGAGCGCGATGTGCCGGGTGCGTCAAGCCATGCGGTCGCCATCGCGCCTGCGCCGCTTACCGGCACGGCGGTGATGGAGGTGCCCACACGCTATGCCCGCGTCGAGGTGCGTACCGTCGCCGACGCGACGCTAGTCACCGCGATTGAGTTGCTCTCGCCGGTCAATAAGCGCCCCGGTGCCGATGGTGCCGACGCCTACGAGAAGAAGCGCCAGCAACTCTTTTTCAGTGACGCGCATTTGCTGGAGATTGACCTGTTGCGCGGTGGGCAGCGCCCGCGTCTGGCTGAGTCGCTGCCGCCTGCGTCGTACTTCATCTTCTTGAGTCGGGCGGATCGCCGCCCGCAGATTGAGATTTGGCCGGTCGCGCTGTCCGACGCCCTGCCGACGGTGCCAGTGCCGCTGCACGCCCCTGACCCTGATGTCGCTTTGCACCTGGGCCAAGTGCTGCATCAGGTCTATCGCAACGCACGCTACGATGTGCAGGTGAACTACCGCCAGCCCCCGCCATCGCCCGAACTACGCGCCGAAGATGCCGCCTGGCTCGACGCGCATTTGCGCGAGCGTGCCTTGCGGGCGTGACTCCGCAAGAGGGAACGCGGTGACGCATCGCATGCGGAGCGCCAGCGAAGCAGCTCAACCGAACCCCCGCGCTGCGCTTATCAGAACCATGCCGCCCAAGACCTGTCAGATGTGACACCTGACAGGTCTTTGAGTTGCTGCCGCCACCATTGGCCCGTCGGCCATCAGCTACACAGCGTAATATGCGTCCGGTGACCGCGTTGCGTTTGCGCCATTGCCACATACCCTTTCAGCCGCCCGATGTTTGCAGCGTCGGACGGCTGCTTTTTGTGGAAAGACGCCTGTCGTGGTGACGAATGCACCTGTCGTACTGACGAATGCACCTGTCGTACTGACGAATGCACCTGTCGTACTGACGAATGCACCTGTCGTACTGACGAATGCACCTGTCGTACTGACGAATGCACCTG
>CAIWXH010000679.1 GCA_903916565.1 uncultured Oscillochloris sp.
GCGCTGGCTCTGATCGCCGCCGCCGCCGCCGTACGCCGGGCCAGCACCAACCTCCAGTCACAGCGCCGCTCGGTACACGAGTTGGCCCTGCTGAACGAGGCTAGCCGGGCGATTATCCGCAGCGAGCTGGACGTGGGTGCGCTGTGCGAGCTGATCTACCGCGAAGCCAGTAAGGTGGTCGATACGAGTTCGTTTCATCTCGGCCTCTTCGATGGCGGTACCTACACCCTGAGAGTGCGCGTGCAGGATCGTATACGTCTGCCTGAACTGACGGTTGATCTGGCGGATGGCGACGGGATTATCGGCTGGATCAGGCAGACCGGGCGGGCGCTGCTGGTGGAGGATTTCGCCCTGGAGATGAACCGGCTGCCGGCGCGCCCGCGCTACCAGAGCGAGCGCCCGCCGCGCTCGGGGATCTATGTTCCGCTGATCGCCGGCGAGGATGTGATCGGTTCGATCTCGGTGCAGAGCTACCAACCCGCGACGTTCGGTGCCAGCGACCTGCGGATGCTTTCGCTGATCGCCGACCAGGCCGCCGTGGCGATTGCGCGGGCGCGGGCATTCCACCAGGCCAGCCAGCGCGCCGTGCAACTCCAGGCGGTCCACGAGGTGAGTGAGCAGATCACCGCCATCCTCAACCTGGAGGAACTGCTGCCCTCGGTGGTGCGCCTCATCCGCGAGCACTTTGGCTACCACCCGGTGCATATCTTCACCATTGACCACAGCGCGGGTGGGATCTGCTTCCGCGCCACCACGGCTGATGTCTCGAAGGAGGAGATTCGTGCCACCGTGCCGCTGCGGATCGGCCAGGGTGTCGTGGGCAGTTCGGTGGCGGGCCGCGTGCCGGTGCTGGTGGGCGACGTGCGTCTGGACACGCGCTATATCCGCGATACCAAGGATACGCGCTCGGAACTGGCCGTGCCCCTGCGGATCGGCGAACATGTGATCGGCGTGCTGGATGTGCAGAGCAACCAGGTGGATAACTTCAATACTGAGGATCTGTTTGTGATGCAGACCCTGGCCGGTCAGATTGCGGTAGCGATTGATAGCGCCAATACCTACACCGCCCAGCAGGAGGAGGCGTGGACGCTCAACGCCCTGCTCCAGGTGTCCGAGAATATTGGTCGGGCCAGTACCCTCGATGCCCTGCTGGCGACGATGGTGCGGCTGCCGCCGCTGTTGCTCGGCTGCAACCGCTGCTACTGCCTGCTCTGGACACGTGAGTCCCGCTTTGCGCTGCTGGCCGCCTACGGATTGCCGAACGACCTGCGCCAGCAATTGGTGGGGAATACGGTGGCCCCGGCTGATGCGCCACTGCTGGCTCGGCTACGTGCGCCGGTGGCTGAGGACGAGGCACCGACCCGCCCGCTGGTGCTGCACGCCGCCCAGGCCCAGGTCGAGGAGTGGCCGCATCTGATCGGGCCTGCGGGCAGTGGCACCCTGGTGGCCTTGCCGATGCTGGCGCGGGCCAGCTTGCTCGGCGCGCTCATCCTCGACTGGAACGCGCCGCAGATTGATTTGGATGCTCGTCAGATCAATCTGAGTGTCGGGGCGGCGGCCCAGATGGCCGGTGCCCTGGAGAGCCTGCTGCTCGCCCGCGATGCCGAGGAGGCCGGACGTATGGAGCAGGAGCTACGGGTGGCCCGTGAAATCCAGACCGCCCTGCTGCCTGCGCACTCGCCGCAGATCGCGGGCTGGCAGATCGACGCCGCCTGGCGCTCGGCCCGTCTGGTCGGCGGCGACTTTTATGACTTCTGGCCGCTGCCACAGCAACACGGGACAGGGGGCAGGGGACGTGATCTGGACGATGCGTTCGCCAGAGCAATTGGCGCGGCATGGCCGAATGATCACGCGCTGCGGCTGCTCGCCGCTGATCCAGGGTACATTGGCGAAATCCCTCGGGTTCCCGAGCTAGGCTTTGTGATCGCCGACGTGAGCGATAAGGGTGTTCCGGCGGCCATGTTTATGGCCATGTCGCGCTCCCTGGTACGGGCCGCCGCCCTCGACGGTTCGCCCCCCCCGATAGCGATGGAGCGGGCCAACCGCTGGATCACCCGCGACTCGGAGTCGGGCATGTTCGTGACCCTCTTCTACGGGCTGCTCGACATCGAGAGCGGGCGGCTGCGCTACACCTCGGCGGGCCACAACCCGCCTCTGCTCTACCATCCGGCCAGTGACACCTTCGATGAGTTGCGCAC
>CAIWXH010000680.1 GCA_903916565.1 uncultured Oscillochloris sp.
CCGCGAGATTAAGCAGATCAAGGACGCCCTGCGTGGCATGGGCGTGGCGGTCGAGGATCAGATGGACGATACGCGGTAGCCGCGCTTTGGCATAAAACGGAATCTCCTGGCACCACACGACGGTGTAGATAACGCAGCTACACTCGTCACCGTACCAGGAGGCTCTGATGTTCGCACACCCCCGGCGCATCGCCCGAATCTGGCTCGCCCTTGTCATGCTCAGCGCACTCACCGGCTGCGCCCGCGTCACGCCGACGGCCCAAGCCCCCACCGTGCCACCAACGCCAGCCCCACCCGTCGCCACGGAAGGCGCAACGCCCACCACCAGTCGGCCTACCGCCAGTCCGATGCCGCTCACTAGCCCGGTCGTCGCCTCGCCCGTCAGGGTGCATGCCAGCAGCGACCGGGCTGAGCTTGACGCCAACCTCAGCCTGCATCGCTGGATCGAGGTGCTTGAGAGCGGCAACAGCGATCTTGGGCGCTACGTCTATCGCTTGGAGGCCGGGGCCACCCGCGATGAAGTTCCGGCCCACATCGAGGCGCTGCGCCGCTTCATCGCCAAGGCCAAAGACCCAGGCACGATCACGTTTGGCGCCTACCAGGGCTTCCACCCCATCACCGGCAACTACCTCGTCGTCGCCACAGGGCACCGGGTCGGCATCGCGCTGATGCGCTTTGAACACGCGACCATCTGCTTCCAGGCCGATCTTGTTGAGGTGCAGCAACTCTGGAGCATCGAGCGCTGGGAGCCAATCACGCCAGATGTCTGTCAGGCCGAGCGCAAGCGGCTGCCGGAGTGGGTACGCGCCGAGTGGGGCGCAATCTTCCCCCAATAGGCCGACGATGCCGCCGAGTTAGAACGAAGCGCTACGCGCAGGGCAGTCTCGCCTGCATAGTGAGGCCCGCGTCGAGTCTGGTGGGTGGTGCATGGGTGGCTGCGCTGCACCTGCATGGGGGGGTTAGCGCGTGCGCCGGAGTACCCGTCGCCGACGTGCCCGCAGCTCCGCGTCAGCCGCCGTGTCGCTCTGCTCGGCGTAGCGCAGCGTCGTCTGGATGTGCGTGTGGCCCAGGCGCGTGCGGATGGTCGCCAGGCTCACCCCATCCTGCACCAGCGCCGTCGCGTGGCTGTGGCGTAACTGGTGCAGCGTACACGTGACCCCGGCTGCCGCGCCGTAGGCCGCCCAGCGGGCTTGAATCGTCTGGTAGCGCAGGGGCTAGCGCCCGGAAGAGTGGCAACCGCACCCATCTCGGACCATAGCGTCCAGCAGGCGTTTGCGTTGGCCCTCGCCGCGAGTGCGATCACCAAACGGGCCTCGGTGCATACGCTGCGCCATTCCTGGGCCACGCATCTGCGTGAGTCCGGGGTCAACCTGCGGCTGATCCAGATCTGGATGGGCCACGCCTCCCCGAATACCACGGCGCTCTCCACCCATCTCACCCAGACCGCCGAACCGTCCGCGCTGACCGCGTTCGACACACGCACCTCCGGCATGTCATGATCACCCTCGGCGCGGTGGTTCGCCCGTATGGGGCGGCGTTTGGTGCCCGCATGACGGCGGGCCAGCAGCAGGTGCTGCGGGCGATCGCCCAATGTCGCACCGCCGCGCTCGGTGGACAGGTCTCCACCTGCCCCGCATGTGCCAGCACGCAGTATCGCTCCCACTCCTGCCGAAACCGCCACTGTCCTACGTGCCAACAGAATGCGGCGCGCACGTGGCTGGCCCAGCAGCAGGCGCTGCTGCTTCCGGTACCCTACGTTCTGGTCACGTTCACGCTCCCCGCCCAACTGCGCGCGATCGCGCGCCAGCAGCCGACCCGCATCTACAACCTCCTCTTTCGCGCCTCAGCGGCGGCACTCCAACAGCTCGCACTGGATCCGCGCTTTCTGGGTGGGCTGATCGGCATGCTCGGCGTCCTCCAGACCTGGACCCGTGACCTACGCTACCATCCGCACATCCACTCTCTCGTCCCGGCGCTCAGTTTGGTTGCGGGAACCACGTGGCGGGTGGGCCGGGGCACCTTTCTGGTCCACGCCAAGCCACTCGCGCAGCTCTTTCGCGCCAAGTTTCGGGCGGCCTTACGCCGTACCTCGTCCTATGGCGCGGTGCCCACCGCTACGTGGCTGACGCCGTGGATCATCAACTGCCGCCCCGTGGGCAGCGGTGCGGCTGCGTTGAAATACTTGGCCCCCTACATTTTTCGCATTGCACTGAGCAATAACCGGATCGAGTACGTGGTGAACGGCCAGATCACCTTCCGGTATACGGACGCCGCGACCCGCCAGACGCAGCACCTGACGTTGCCAGTTGCGACCTTCATCCACCGCTTTCTGGCGCATGTCTTGCCGAAAGGGTTCGTGAAGGTGCGCTCGTACGGGCTCTTGCGCGTCGGCAACCGGCACCTCCTCGCGCAGGCGCGAGCGGTCTTGAACCCGCAACCGACGACGGCCTCGGTCATGACCGCGACCATGCCGCCGACGCCGACGCCGACACTGGCCCTCCCCGCACGCCCCGCAGGATGCGTGTGTCCGTCGTGTGGTCAGCCCATGCACCGCATACGCACCATCGCGCCACCGCCACCGGCGCGCCCGGTGCCTATGACCCCATGCATCCACGCCAGCCGGGGGCCGCCGCGATGCCCATGACCCAGACATGGACATGGATGGGACATGCGGGC
>CAIWXH010000681.1 GCA_903916565.1 uncultured Oscillochloris sp.
ACCACTGACCACTGACCACTGACCACTGACCACTGACCACTGACCACTGACCACTGACCACTGACCACTGACCACTGACCACTGACCACTGACCACTGACCACTGACCACTGACCACTGACCACTGACCACTGACGCACTCAACCCGCACGCAGCTCGCGCAGCATCTCGTACCGGAAGCGCATCAGTTCCTCGAACTGGGTCACCGACGCGCCGAAGAGACTCGGCTCGCGGATCGCGTTGGGAATGCTCGCCGCCGCTTCGCTGGCGAGGTCGGCAGGGATGCAGAGGGCGAACGCGCTCAGGTCGTTGCGTAGGTACCAGTCCGAGCGCTGGTTTTTGTTCACGATGTTGGACATCCGGCGCTGAAGGGTGGACAGCACAGCGCGGGCCAGGGTGTGACTCCACGGCCCCGGCACGGCGCGCAGCGCGACGAGAACCGGGTGGTCGCCAGCCAGCGAATCATCTTTGCTTGCCAGCAACTCCAAGATGATCTGCTCGCGGCGGGCGGGCGGCAGATGCGGCAGCAGTTCATTGAGTGTGCCCAACTTGTTGCCGGAGCGCCGCAGGGCGATCAGCTTCTCAAGCCACTCTTGGTCGCCGTGGCGCTGCGCCGCCGTGGTCCAACTCGCCAGCAGCAGGTCGCGCCACTCCTTCGGTATGCGGGCGGCGATAATCTGGACGGGCCGCACGTCCCAGCGTTGGCACCACACGCTAGGCGGGATCAGCTCGAGCATCTGGCTGAGCCACCACGCCTTTTCGCCGATGGCGGAACTAGTCGGCTTCCGCACGATCCCGTCGCGCTGCATCGCCTTGTCGTACTCCTCGGGCAGCGTCAGCTCGATCTGCGGCTTGGCCCCGGCGACCCAGCGCAGGCATTGGCTGGCGCGGGCGAGCATACGTGCGTTCAGGGCCGAGTCCGGCAGGCGACAGAGTAGATTGGCGGCGACCCGGCGCACCCGTTCGGCGCGGTCGTTCAGCGCCTGCTCAAGAAAAGGCTCGTCGGCGGCGCTCAGCCCCTGCGCGAAGGTTTCTAGAAAATCGGCCCGCGCATCAACCTTCTCGCTGGCCCAGACGGCGGCAAGCAACTCACGGGCGCGCTCCGGCTCGCTCACACGCAACCGTGACAGCACCGTCAGCCGAACGACTGGCGAACCCGTCTCCCAGTGCGCGGTCAGATCTGCGGCAGTCGCAGCAGCAACCGGCACGTTAGCGTAAGCCCAGTCGGGGTTGAGACCGGCCAGCCAGCGTCCGCGCACGCCGAGCAGCGCGACGATCACGGGGCGCAGCGCCTCCTCGGTGCGCCCGCGCTCCAGCAGGGTTGGCAGAAGGGCCGCCGGCACCGTGCGGCCTGTGGCGACCAGCGCCTCTAGCCACTCGGGCAGCGCGGCGGCGTGGGTGCCGCCAACCATCTGCGCCAAATGCTCGCCAGCGCGGGCTGAACATGCCAACAGATCGTCGGGCGCACAGGGCGGAAACGGCTGCGCCGCGCCAGACGGCGGCAGCCACCCGGCCCGTCGGTAGAGCGCCACAGCGGCGGCGGCACCCAGCAGCGCCCCGGCGGGGTCGTCGCTTGGCGTGAGCTTGCCCAGTAGATCGCCCAGGGCACCGCCGACAGACGGCAGGGCGGGCGGGCGGCGATCCGTTCCGACGAGGGCCGCAGCGGCGAGGTCGGCCCAGATGGGCGCGTTATTGGTGTCGAGGGGGCCGTGAGTCATCATTTCATCCGCAAAGGGGGAGCGTTGAAGCGCTTGTTCAACGTTCCCTATATGGATGCTGGCTTCGACCGGCTCAGCCAGCGCCCGTTCGCTGAGCTTGTCGAAGCGAACCGCGTGTGAATGGATCTATAGCAATCCCATCCGGGTCGTGACGCCGGGGGACTGAAGTCCCCGGCGCTTGATCGGCGAAGCCTGCCTTCGCCGGCTGCTGTAGGCCGCACAGGCGGTCTTCGTCCCGCGTAGCCCGTGGCTTCAGCCACCGGGCGGGCGTCTCGGATGTGAACGACGCCTCACGAAGCGGTTTCTGCTGCGCTTGGCCTGAAACCTGAAACCCGACACCTGAAACCTTCCCTAAAGATCGACAAACCCGTCAATCCACGCCGACAGCGGCGTCAGCCGCTCCCCGTCCCACTCGCCGCACAGGGCGAAGGGCTGCCCACCGCTGCGGGCCACCAGTTCCCAGGCGCGGCTGAACTGCGCCACAAGGGGCAGCGTGCGTCCGGCCTCGTCGCAGAGGTGCCAGCCCCCATTCGACTGGGCCAGCGTGACCGGGCCAAGACAGAGCGGGTAACGCTCCAGCCAGGGGCTACGGGCCAGCGCGGCGGCGTAGGTTCCGAGGGCGGCGGCAATGTCGAACGCGGGCAGATGGTGCAGGCCATCAGCGGGGCCGTGCCGCTGCTGCACCAGGGCGCGCAAGGGCGCGGCGCTGGGGAAGAAGGCGAGGTCGGCGTCAATGCTCGCGCCGGGGAGCAGGCTGTAGTCGAGGGGCTGGCCGGCTGCGCTGAAAGCGAGGATGAGGGCGGGCGCGGCGCACGTCTGGCCCCAGAGCCACGTGCGCTGGATTTTTAGGCGCTCCTCATCTTCAACCCGCCGCCCGATGATCAGCCAGCGGTCGCGCTGGCCCGCGCCGCGCAGCAACTCCTCCTGGCTCATGGTGAAACCGAGGGCACTGCGGAGGTCGGCCTGCTCCTCATGCGTAAGCGCAGCGGCCTCACCTGACC
>CAIWXH010000682.1 GCA_903916565.1 uncultured Oscillochloris sp.
CCGATAGGCGATAGGCGATAGGCGATAGGCGATAGGCGATAGGCGATAGGCGATAGGCGATAGGCGATAGGCGATAGGCGATAGCCGATAGGCGATAGGCGATAGGCGATAGGCGATAGGCGATAGGCGATAGGCGATAGGCGATAGCCGATAGCCGATAGGCGATAGCCGATAGCCGATAGGCGATAGCCGATAGCCGATAGCCGATAGGCGATAGCCGCACAGCCGCACAGCCGATAGGCGATAGGCGATAGGCGATAGCTGATAGGCGCACAGTAGTAGAGACGCAAGAGGTTGCGTCTCTACTTTTCTGTTTGCAGGCTGAGGCCGAGGCGGGCCAAAAGGGCGGCGGCGAGCGGCAGGTCGGCGGGGGCGAGAAAGGTGCCGTTGGGCTGGCGCTCGCTAAAGCGCCCGAGCAGGGTGCGGTGTTCAGGCGGCAGCGGCAAGTCAGGCAGCATGTAGCCGCCCTCGGTTGGGGTGACGATGATGGGCTGCGCCCCCGTCAGGGCGACCTGGGCGAGGCCGTGGCGCAGGGCGTCAGCTTCCGCAAGGGGCTGGAGCGTGCCGCGTAGCAGCCGATAGTAGGCACCGGGGCCACGGCCTTTGCGGCGGCGGATGGCCCAACCTTCACACAAACTGACGGCTTGGGGGTTGTCGGGCGCAGGCGGGGCGGGCTGCCAGCCGAGCGGGCGGGCGGCAAAGTAGCTGACGCGCTCGTTGGCAGCCAAGGGGCGCACAATGGGCGGGCCGGGCGGCGCGGTCGGGGGCAGGGCGGGCAAGGCGGCGATCTGGTCGGCGAGCGTTAGCACCACAAAGCTTTTGGCGCGCAAACGGGCGAGCAGACCCTCGCGGCGCCAGGAGGTGAGCAGGAAGCGGTCACCGTCGCGCTCGCCCTCGCCGCGCAAAGTGGAACTGGCGGCGGGGTTATGGATGATGAAGCGGCTGGGGCGCACTTCTTCGAGGTCGGCGGGGGCACCGGGGCGACGCTTTGCGGCCATCGTGCGCTACTCGCTGGCGAGCCGACGCAGCGTCGGGCCGGTGTAGGCGTGGCAGATCGCGATGGCGAGCGCGTCGGCGGCATCGTCGGGCCGGGGGGCGGTGGCGAGGCCCAGCGTGACGCGCACCATCTCCTGCATCTGCTTCTTGTCGGCGCCGCCGTAGCCAGCGACAGCCAGCTTCACGACGGTGGGCTTATACTCGTGGATGCTCAGGCCAGCCTGGATAAGCGCGAGCAGGGCGACGCCCCGCGCCTGGCCCACGGTGAGCGCGGTGTTGACATTCTTGCCGAAGAAGAGTTCTTCGATGGCGGCCTCGTCGGGGTGGTGCGCCGCGATTAGGGTGCAGAGGCCATCGTAGAGAATGAGGAGGCGCTTGGGGTGGGGCATTCCGGCGGGGGTGGTGAGGACGCCGACGGCGACGAGACTCAACTCGCCGCCGCGCTCGTCAACGACGCCCCAGCCCATAATCGCCGTGCCGGGGTCAATGCCCAGGGTTCGCATTACTTACTCAAACTTGGCCGCTACCTCGTCGGTGAGGTCGAGGTTTGAGTAGACCTTCTGGACATCGTCAAGATCCTCAAGCTTCTCGATTAGGCGCAGCACCGCGAGGGCGTCTTTCTCGTCGGGCTGGACGAGCGTCTTGGGGCGCATGGTCTTCTCGGCACCGGTGACGGGGATCTTCTGGTCGATGAGCGCCTGACGCACGACATTGAGGCGCGTCCACTCGCAGTAGACTTCGAGATCGGTGCCATCGGCCTCGACATCGTCGGCGCCTACGTCAATGATGGTGAGCTGCACCTCATCGGGGTCGAGCTTGGTGCCCGCCAGGTCAACCGTGATCAGCCCCTTCAGCTCAAACATCCAACTGACCGAGCCAGGTTCGCCGGGATTGCCGCCCGCCTTGTTGATCGTGGCACGCACGTCGGAGTTGGTGCGGTTGCGGTTGTCGGTGGCGGTCTCGACAAGGAGCGCGACGCCGCCGGGGGCGTAGCTCTCGTAGTACACTTCCTCAAGGGTGGCCTCGTTGCCCTTGCCGAGGCCACGGTCGATGGAGCGCTGGATGCTGTCGTTGGGCATATTGTTGGCCTTGGCCTTATCGACAGTCAGGCGCAGGCGAAAGTTCATCTCGGGGTCGCCGCCGCCGCCCTCACGCACCGCAAGGGTGATGTCCTTCGCCAGTTTGGTGAAGAGTTGGCCGCGACGCTGGTCTACGACGCCCTTTGAGCGCCGGATCGTATGCCATTTCGAATGGCCGGACATAGAGCGTGCCTCCGTCAACGCCACGGGGTGGCGGCCCACCGCAGCGCCTGAGCGATCTAATCCAACGAGGGCCGTGCCCCCGCGAAGCTGGCCTTATTATAGCATAGGGCTGCGGTGGGGCAGGGCTGCTGCAACGTCCGGTTGCCGGGGGACTGAAGCTCCCGGCTCTTAGGTACGAAGCCTGCCTTCGCAGGCTTCACGAGGCCGCGCAGGCGGCCTTCGCACCGCGTAGCCCGTGGCTTCAGCCACCGGGCAGTGGGGCACCGTGCGTGCGCTGGGGGTATGTGTGATAATACCTAAGTGAACATCGGCACACGGATCGTTCACTAGAGTACCCCGTATAGGACAGACTGGATGCCGACGGCATCAGGCCCGTAGGCCAGCCCAATTCGGCGAAAGGAAACTCATCGATGAGTAGCGCAACCGCGCAGCCGCTTAGCGCCCCCGAGCGTGTCAGCGCTCTTCCGAACACGGTTGCCGTGGTCGCGACCGGGGCTGGTGATGTGTTGGTGAACTGCCCACCTGAGACGCTGAAATATCTCTTGGCGCACGGCATTACGCCCCCG
The DNA here is from genome assembly GCA_903916565.1 of uncultured Oscillochloris sp. Taxonomy (GTDB): domain Bacteria; phylum Chloroflexota; class Chloroflexia; order Chloroflexales; family Chloroflexaceae; genus CAIWXH01. The sequence goes on from CAIWXH010000682.1 coordinate 2,825, forward strand.
ACGATTATTCTGCTGCCGCCCGATGTGCCTGCGGGCCGTGAGCTTGGCTCAAGCGGCTTTGTGCGGCGCGGCATCAACTACGCCAGCGTCGAGTTTCTGCTCTACTCGAACTATTTTGTGAAGGGCCTGAAGACGCTGCTGGTGACGGTCACTGCGGCCCAGGCCCAACGTCTGCGGGCGATTCTTGAGGAGACGATCAGCGGGCCGGTGAACCCGGCGCTCTACGGGGCTGACTTATGGCTCCAGGGCGAGTGTGCCGCCGTCTCGTTCTTCCCCCCGCTGGGGCGGGCGCCGCGCGCCGAAGATCTGGCCGAGGTGGTCAGTCTAGAGGGCGGCGGCGGTGACCTGGGTGCGGTCAGGATTGCGCTTGAGGATGAGCAGTTTGTCTTTTACGAGGACAATGCGGTGGTGGCCCAGGTGAGCACGCGCATCGCTGAGGTGGCCTTGCCCATGACCTTGGCCCCGCCCCGCCCGCTGCATCGCCATGAGCTGACGCTCCAGTTTATTGGCGGGAGCGACGGCTTCGACCCGGCTGGCATTACGACATGCTTCCTGGCGTATTTGGGCACGAGCGTACACCAAACCACCCTCTTTGACACAGCGGCGTACCTGCTGATGCGTCTGGGCAACCTGGGCGTCTCGCCTAGCCACATCTCTGAGGTGGTACTCTCGCACTTGCACGAGGATCACTTGGCGGGCTTGCCTGAGTTGATCCTGATGGGCAGCCGTCGGGTGCGTGTGGTGACGGCGGAACTGATCTACCAGAGCTTGCTGCGGGTGCTGAGTGCGATGCTGGCCTTGCCGATCCCAGAGGTGGCGACCCTCTTCGATTTCTGCCGACTCGATCCGGGGGTGCCGCTCGATCTGGACGGACGACGCTTCGAGACGATCTACGCGGTGCATTCGATTCCAACCATCGCCGTGCGCGTCGGTGGGGTCTGCTACTCGGGCGATATGCGCTACGATGAGGAGTGGTTCGCCGAACTGGAGCAGCGGGGCGTGCTGCTGCCGGGTCGCCGCGAGGAGTTGGTACGCTTCGCTGAAGGGGCGACCGTGCTGGTGCAAGATGTTGGCGGCGGGACGGTTCATAGCACGGTCACGCCACGGCTGCTGCGGGCGCTGACCGCGAAGAGCCAGCGTCTGGTGCTGGTGCATACGAGTAAACACAACCTGCCCCTCGGGAGCGCAGATCTGGCGGGCCAGATCGAGTTTGCCGGGAGCGGGGTGGTGGTGGGCATCGGTGCGCTGCTGCCCGACGCCACGCAGATCGAGGTGGTCGAAAGCATCGCCGCGTGCCCGCTCTTCGCACGACTGCCGATCAGCGAGCGAATCGCGCTGGCCGAGCAGACCGAGATGGTGTCGTGGCCTGATGGGGCGACAATCCTACGCGAGGGTGAGCACTCGGATGGGTGTGCCTACATCGTTCACTCGGGTCTGGTTCAGATCGAGATCGGCGGCACCCATGTGCGGGTGCTGGGGCGCGGCAGTAGTATCGGCGAGCGCGGTGCGATTATGGGCGAGGCCCGCTCAAGCACGATGCTGGCCCATGGGCCGGTCGAGTTGCTGCGACTCAGCCCGGAGGTGTTTGCGCCGGTGGCGCTGCGCCTGGGGCTGGCCGCTGTCTGCCAGCAGGCCGACTGGCTCGCCGGGGTGCCGGTACTCTGCGAGTTGCCCTGGGCCAGCCGCCTTGATTTGGCCCTGGATTTCCAGCCGCAACAACTTGTGACCGGCGAGCAACTCTTCGCCTATGGTGAGGCTGGCTACAAGGGCTACATTCTGGTCAGCGGTGCGCTGGCGTTCACCGATGAGACGGGGGCCGAGATTAGTCTGCTCTATAAGGCTGGTGAATTTTTCGGCGCACGGTCGGCGCTCTATAGCCTGCCACGCAGCGCCACGGCGCGGGCCGTGACCACAACGACGGTCTGGGGCTTGTCGGCACCAACCATCGAGCGGCTGAATATGCTCTACCCGCATTTGCTGCTGTATATGCGGGCGGTTGAGGCCAGTCATCAGCAGAATAGCCTGCCGCGAACGGCGGTGTAGGGACGCAGCATGCTGTGTTCCTACGGGGCATCTTCGGCCCAGATGAGGCCGACACGCCCGCCGCCCAAGGCGATGACGCCGTTGTCGAAGGGGGCCGCGCTGAGCGAGCGCCAGCCAAGCACCTCGGCCCCGTCGCGGTCGTAGACGGCGAAGTCGCCGCTGATTGCCCCGTTGGTGAAGTAGTGCGTGCCCTCGGGGAAGAGGCCAAGGAAGCGTGCGCCCAGCGCCTCGGCCCGCTCGCGGGGGACGACCTCCTCGGGGTAGGCGAGTTCGCCGCCGATGATGTGGAGCAGGATTTTGGCGGCGATCCGGCGGGGTACCGCGACCCAGCCAGCGCCTAAGCCCTGGTAGCCCGCCTGCGCGGCGAGCGCGTCGAGCGCCAGGGCAGGGTCGGCGGGAGCGGACTCGGCCAGGCGGCGCACCTCGAAGGTGAGGGGGTAGCTCGGCTCGCGGGCCTGGTCAAGCTCGCGGGCCAGGGCCGCGATCAGGGGGTCGGGGTCGGGCAGTAGCTCAAGCGTCATGGGGCGACTCCTCTCAGTCGGTTAGGCAAGGTTCCACGCAACGCCGGAGCGATCTCGCGCAAAGCCGCAAAGCCGCAAAGCGTCGCGATGGCGGTTCTATCGCGGTCGTGACGCCGGGGGACTGAAGTCCCCGGCGCTTGGGTGACAAAGCCTGCCTTCGCAGGCTCAGCGAGGCCGCGCAGGCGGCCTTCGTCCCGCGTCGCCCGTGGCTTCAGCCACCGGGCAGGCGTGTTCTGTGGTCAGTTTGGCCCTTGACACAAGCGCAAGAACCTTACCTTGCGAGCTATAGCCCGAGGCTGATTATACGCGCTCATCTGGCGCTCCCTCACCCTGCCTCGCTGCCCCTGAGTGCGGCGGCGTAAATCTGGGCGAGCGGCAGGCCGTGGGCGCGGGCAAGGGCGGCGCAGTCCTCGTACTCGGGGGCCATGCCAGCGACGGCGCCGTCAAGCAGTTTGCGCTTGACGCGCACTGGCCCCCATGGGGTGACGGCCTCGACCCAGTCGCGGGCCGCCGCGAGGCGTTCGACGGGTGCCCAGCGCACGCCCAGGGTTGGGGTTTCATGCAGGATGATGGCGGCGAGGGCGTTGGTCTGCTCGGGGCGGGCGAGGCAGGCCAGTTGCACCGCCGGGCGCCCCTTCTTCATCATCAACGGGGCGGCCCAAGCGTCGAGTGCGCCCGCGACGAGCAGCCGCTCGATCACGTAGGCGATCAGTTCGCCGGTGGCGTCGTCGAGGTTGCAGCGCAGCTCGACTAGCGCCTCGCTGAGGGCTTCGCTGAGGGATGAGGGATGAGGGATGAGGGATGACGGCTCGTGCGTATAGCTGTGCCCATCACTGCTGTGGTCGTGCGTGTGGTCATGCGTCGTCGGCGCTTCGTCACTGGTTGTCTCGCCGATCCAGACGCGCAGCCCGTTGAGGCGCGGGAAGGTTTTTTGCCCAAAGCCGTAGCCAATCTGGGCGACGGTCATTGGTGGCTGGCGGAAGGTCGCAAGCTCGGCGAGCAGCGCGGCAGCCGTGGGGGTGACCAGCTCGCCGTCGCTGCCGGGGGGCGCGGGCAAGGTGGGGGCGCGGGCTTCAGCGAGGACGGCCAGCGTGGCAGGCGCGGGGACGGGCAAGGGGCCGTGCTGCGTCGTCACCCAGCCGCGCCCCAGCGGCAGCGCCGAGGCGTAGACCCGCTCGACGCCAAGCAGCGCTAGGCCGACACAGACGCCGACGGTGTCCACGAGGCTGTCAATGGCGCCAACTTCGTGGAAGTGAACCTGCTCGGCGGGCACCCCGTGGACGGCACCCTCGGCGCGGGCGAGGCGTGCGAAGGCACCCAGCGCCCAGGCGCGTGACGGCCCCGGTAGCGGCGCGGCGGCAATCAGGGCGCGGATCTGCGCCCAGTCGCGCTGCGGCTGGCCCGCCGCGACCGCGATGTGCAGCCGTGAGCCAGTGACGCCGTGGCTCGTGACGGGTTCGTGGCGCAGCGTGTAGCCGTCGAGGCCCAGCCCCGCGAGGGCCGTTTCAAGGTCTGAAATGGCGAGTCCGGCGTCGAGCAGCGCGGCCAGCAGCATGTCGCCCGCAGCGCCGTGGAAACAGTCGAAGTAGGCGATTCGCATTGCACGACCTCGCGGATGGAAGAGGAACGCCGGGGGGCTGAAGCCTCCGGCTCTTGGTTGCGAAGCCTGCTGAAGCAGGCTGGTTGAGGCCGCGCAGGCGGCCTTCACACCGCATAGCCCGTGGCTTCAGCCGATTCGCCCGGCCCAAGCTCGTGCTTGTGCAGAAAGCGGCGGACGCGCTGGCGAAAGGCGTCGGGGTTCCGCCATGCAATCAGGTGACCGGCCTCGGCCTCATAGACGAGTTGGGCACCTCTGATGCCAGCGACGATCACGCGGGCCTGGGCATCCGGCACGAAGGGGTCGCTGCCGCCCTGGAACACCAGCGTGGGCACACTGATCGCCTCAAGGCACGGGGCGACGACGGTGCGCGTGGCAGCCAGCAACTCGATGGTGCGCTGGACGCGGTCGTTGAGAATGGGCCACCATGCTTCGCCGTGGATGCGGGCCATGTAGCGGTGCCACGAGGGCGACATATTCGCGGTGCTGTGGTGGTGGGCGTCAACCGTGGCCGTGGTCACTTGGCGGAAAACCCCGTCGAGGATGAGCGCGGCGACTCGGTCGGGCCGCTGGCAGACCGCGTTGAGCGCCGTGACGCCCCCGGCGCTCATGCCGAGGAGTGGCACCGGCGCGTCGAACAGGGCGCCGAGCAGATCGGCCAGCGCCTCGCCCTGCATGGCAAAGTAGCGTGTGGTGAAGAGACCCTCGGGGCGGGCCGATAGCCCGTGGCCCAACAGATCGACGCTGACGACACGGTGTTCATCCGCAAAGCGGGCGGCCAGGCGCTCCTGGGTAATCGCGCTATACGTGTTGCCGTGGAGGAGTACCAGCGGCGAGCCTGCGCCAACCGCAAGATAGTGCAGCGCCCCGTGGCGCGTTTGGACCAGGTTCAACCGGCAGCCTCTCTGTTCAGCGCGACGGGCCTGATCTTACTGCGGGTGTGCGCGCTTCGTCAAGGCGGCCACGGCAAAGTTGACGCCAGCCCCCGCCCGGTGGCTGAAGCCACGGGCTAGGATTCTGCGAAGCCCGCTGAAGCGGGCTGCCGAGCCTGCTTCAGCCCCCCGGCGGGCGACGTTGCAACCGCCATGGGCAAAGTTGACGCCAGCGCTGCCTGTCGCTATCATCCCGACTGGCGTCTCGATACCCCTACTTTACCGTTGGGGCACGCACAGCGCTTGCTGGTGCGTTCGGCCTGAAACCTGAAACCCGACACCTGAACACTTGGCTTACGGCTAGGATCTATGGCAACACAAACCTCGCCGAGTGCCGCGTCACCGGCACACCGACCAATCGTGGCCGCTGCCGCTACAGTCGTGTCCGTTCTCAAGCGCGACATCCTGGTGCTGGCGTGGTACCTCTTGCTCGCGCTCTGGGCGGTCTCGCCTATGCTCAGCGATCCACGCCAGAAGGTGTTGGGCGAGCTGACCGACAATGTGCATTACGTCTACGTCGCTGGTTGGTCGGCGCAGGCGCTCTTCCTAGGCAAGTCACCCTTCATTGACCCCCGGCTCAACTACCCGGACGACCTCGCGCTCGGCTCCAATGACTCACCCTACCTGAGCTTCCTGCTGGTCGCCCCGGTAACCTTGGTCTTCGGCCCGGTGGCTGGCTACAACCTGATGATCGTCTTGAGCCACGTACTCTCCGGCTACTGCACCTACTTATGGGCACGACGAGTCACGGGACATCAGGTGGCGGCGGTCTTTGCCGGGACAGCGTTTATGCTGACGCCGTTTCGGATCTTCCGCAGCCTTGGCCACGCGAACCTCGTCTCGACCCAGATGATGCCCTTGTTCTTCTGGGCGCTCGACAACTGCGTCAGCAAGAAGGACACCAGCGAGTTCAAGCTCTGGATGCTCGGGCTTGCGGTCTTTCTGGTCGCCAGTTCGTCGCAGTACCTGCTCATCATCTGCCTCGTCACGGGCGCACTGTACGCCCTGGGCTTCTTACTTCCAGACCTACGGTTCATCCTGACCAAAGGCTGGCGCATTGTCGCCAGCGTGATCTTTGGGGCGATGATCGGCTCGCTGCCTGCCATTAGCGTGCTGAGCAGCGGCCTCGACCCCTTCAACATTGGGGCCACCCGGCTCTGGTCAGCCGATCCGCTCAATTTCCTGCTGCCCTCAAGCCTGCATCCTATCTGGGGCGCGTGGGTGAACAGCATGCGGCCCGAGCCATACGCCACCGAGAAGACCCTGTACGTCAGCCTCGTCGCCTTGGTCGTGGCTGGCCTCGGCCTCGCTGCCGTCTGGCGCCGCAGCGAGCGTAAGCGGCTGCTCGTCTGGGCTTTGACCGCGCTGGGCGCCGCTATCTTTGCGCTTGGCACTGACCTCTGGCTGAACAATCAGCCGCTCAGCCGCAGCGACCCCTTCTGGCTCCCGGTCTATTATCTCGCCAAGCTGCCGCTGCTGAACATCATGCGGGTCTGGTCGCGCTTTGGGATTGTGACCATCCTCTTCGTCGCGCTTGCGTCAAGCTTTGGCGTGCGTGCGGTTCTCCAGTCGATCCGGCAAACTTGGTTGAAACCGGTGCTGGGCGCGGCCCTGTTGCTCGTGTTGCTCATCGACCTCATGCCGGGGACACCCCCGGCCTCGGTGCTCCAGCCACGACCAATTGACCGCTGGCTCGCGCAGCAGACAGGGGATTTTGCGGTCGCCTTGCTGCCGGTTGATAAGCCCATGCTCAACGATCTGGCGATCTTCGGCTCACTGTTTCATGGCAAACAAATGCCAGCCTATCTTCACAACGCGCATCAGCCACGGGCCTATAAGGATTTTGCCGCCATGGCGCTTGACTTCCCAAGCGCCGACACACTCCAGTACATGCGCTGGCGTAAGTTCAAGTATATTATCCTTGACAAAGCACAGTACAACGGCTGGCGGGCACCCGTGTGGGCCGAGCTTGCGCCGCAGCTTGCACGCTTCCCTGAGCTGACCTACGTCACCGAAGTGGATGGCTATGTGGTTCTGGCGCTCCGTCCCTAAGACAGGTTTCAGGTGCCGGGTTTCAGGTGCCAGGCCGCGCGCAGCAGAAAGCCATGCGTGTACCAAAACGGTAAAGCACCTGCGAACCCCACCTGCCAGTGGTGTCGGTAGGCCAGTCCTGCGCCCAACGCAGCCGACAGCGTCGGGCTATCGGCCCATAGAGAAGAGGTTACCCCAATGGATTTCACAGCGCTGATCGATCTTGCGGCCCAGGTGACGATTCCCGCCGACGGTACGCTCAGTCGCACCATCTTCCAGGATGCCCAGGTGAAGGCCATCCTCTTCGGTTTTGCCGCCGGACAGGAGCTATCCGAGCATACGGCTTCGACCGCCGCCATTCTGCACGTCGTCCAAGGCGAGGCGCGGATCACCCTTGGCACCGAGGTGCTTGCGGCGCGGCCCAATACGTGGGTGTATATGCCGCCGCAGTTGCCCCACAGCATCGTCGCGCTCACCCCCGTGGTGCTGCTGTTGCTGCTGCTGAAGTCGGCGGGCGAGTAGACATAAGCAGGCCACACGAACGACAAGCGTGCTATGCTGTTCGTCCATTCGCACGCGCATCGCCGCACGCGCCAGGAGGTGTTATGCGTCCCATCTCGTCACGCCCGCTTGTGTGGCTCGGTCTGCTGCTTGTGATCCTCTTCGGGGGCTTCGTGTTCTTCGTGTTCCCGAGGAGAATCGAGCCTCCACCGGCGCCACTCGTTACGGTCACGGCTGCCCCGTGGAGCAAGCCGTGCATGGTTCCGTACTTCATCGTGCGTAACAACCAAGCGGCACCCCTCGCCCTTGAACAGGTAGTCTTCGCCTACGGAAATGAGCAGTCCTACCGCTTACCCGCACGCCAGCTTGCGCCTGGTCAAGCGGTACGTGTCTGGAGCGGCACCGGCACCGATGACGATGGCAATATCTACGCCGCGTGGAGCAGCGAGCATGATTGGCCGATCAATGGCTTTCGGCCCTGGCTTGAGACCGGCGACCAACGCATGAAGCTGCCGATGGGCTTCAACGGGGACGAAGCGAGCGCAAGTGTCTTCCTGTCGTTTAACTGCGACCCAACAATGTAAGCCAAGGTCTCAGGTGCCGGGTTGCAGGTTTCAGGCCGAGCGCATCTGCGTGGTTCGTAGTAGCGGCTTCAGCCGCGTATCGGCCATCGCAATGGGCTAAAGCCCAAACTACGAACGGTCAAGCCAGAATCGGGCGATCCAGCTTGACCGTTGCGAGTCTTTGACCCATACGGATGCTGGCGGCTTTGCGGCTTTGCGGCTTTGCGTGAGATTCTTCCGGCTTGGCGTGGAATACCGCAAACGGTCAAGCTGGATTGAACCATGCCTTAGCCCCTACGCCGTTGCCACCGCCCCAAGCAGGTCGCGCACACGCTGGTTGGTTATTTCGCCGCCGTGGGTGACCAGCGTCTCCTTGACGATTTCGTCCGTCAGGTCGAGCGTGACCGTCCCCTCTTTCACAATGTGGCGCAGCAGATTGGTGACGTTGCGACTGTAGAGCTGGCTGGCGTGGCCTGGTGCGGTGGCTGGCAAGTTCGTCGGCCCCAGAATAGTCACGCCGCCGCTCTGCACGACCTCGTTGGGGCGGGTCAGCTCGCAGTTGCCGCCACGTTCCGCCGCCAGGTCAATGATCACCGCGCCCGGTTTCATGCCCTGCACCATCGCGGCGGTGACCAGCACCGGCGAGCGTTTGCCGGGGATTGCCGCCGTGGTGATCACGACATCGTTCCGCGCAATCACGGCGGCCATCAGCTCTTGCTGGCGCTTGTAGAAGGCTTCGCCCTGCGCTTTGGCGTAGCCGCCCTTATCCTCGGCGGCGCTCGTCTCCAGCGGCAGCTCGACGAACTTCGCGCCCACGCTCTCGACCTGATCTTTGACGGCGGGACGCACATCGTAGGCTTCGGTAATCGCGCCAAGGCGCTTGGCGGTAGACAGCGCCTGAAGCCCCGCCACGCCAACGCCAATCACAAAGGCGCGGGCGGGCGCAATCGTGCCGGCGGCGGTCATCAGCATGGGGAAGATGCGCGGCAGGGTTTCAGCCGCCAACAGCACCGCCTTATAGCCAGTAATGGTCGCCTGTGACGAAAGCGCGTCCATACTCTGGGCACGACTAATGCGCGGGATCAGCTCCATCGCCAGCGTGGACACGCCCCGTTCGGCCAAACGTGCCGCCGCCGCCGGTGCCCACAGCGGCTCGATAAAGGCGATCAGGTACTGGCCCTTGCGGAGCAGTTCGCGGTCAGCGGTTTCGCCGTCGGGGTCAGCGCCGCCCGCCCGCACTTGGGCCAGAATGTCAGCCTTGGCGAACAGCTCGCGCCTGGTGGCGACAAGCGTGGCGCCCTTGGCCTGATACTCGGCGTCGGGGTAGCCCGACTCGCTGCCAGCGCCCGCCTCGACCGCCACCTGTAGCCCCACCTTCACCAGCGCCGCCACATCAGCCGGGACGAGCGCCACGCGCCGTTCGCCGGGGTAACGCTCTTTCGGAACTCCAACTAGCATCGCGCCCTCCTCTAATGTGAAGCTGTGGAGATGCGGAGGTGTGGAGCTGTCACACCTCAACACCTCAACACCTCAACACCTCAACACCTCTACCAACCTAGTCTTAGGCCGCAACCTTCTTCTTGACCTGCTGCACCATGTGCGTGAGCGTCTGCTTGGCGTCGCCGAAGACCATCATCGTCTTGGGGTCGTAGAACAGTTCGTTGTCTTCGCCCGCGAAGCCCGGTTTCAGGCTGCGCTTGAGGATGATGATGTTGCGCGCCTTATCGGCGTTGAGGATGGGCATCCCGTAGAGCGGGCTATCCTTCTTATAGCGGGCCGACGGATTGACCACGTCGTTCGCGCCGACGACGATCACCACGTCGGTGTTGGCGAAATCATCGTTGATGTGATCCATCTCCAGCAGCACATCGTAGGGCACATCGGCCTCGGCCAGCAACACGTTCATGTGGCCCGGCATACGTCCGGCCACCGGGTGAATCGCGTAGCGCACCGCGCTGCCCGCCGCCGTCAGCAGATCGCCCAGTTCAGCCAGAATGTGCTGCGCCTGCGCGACGGCCATGCCGTACCCCGGCACGATAATCACCGACTGCGCGTTCTCCAGCAGAAAGGTCGCGTCCTCGGGGGTGTAGCGCACCACCGTGCGCTCTTCGGTGGCGCCCGCCGCCGATGGTGGCGGGGCTGCGCCGACGGCACCAAACAGCACGTTGGCGAACGAGCGGTTCATCGCTCGGCTCATCAGGATCGAGAGGAAGAAGCCCGAGGCACCGTCGAGCGCCCCGGCGATGATCAGCACCTTGTTGTCAATTGCGAAGCCCGTGGCCGAGGCCGCGAGGCCCGCGTACGAGTTGAGCAGCGAGACGACCACCGGCATGTCGGCACCGCCGATGGGCATGACGATCATCACGCCAATCGCGAGGCCCAGCACGATCATCGCGTAGAACAGGTTCGTGAGCGAGGGGTTGAAGATCAGGAAGCCAAACAGCCCCAGCGTCCCAAAGAACAGCCCGATGTTGACGAAGTTCTGGCCCTTGTAGGTGATCGGTGCGCCCTGAATAAGCTCTTGGAGCTTACCGAAGGCCATGAGGCTGCCGGTGACGGTCAGGGCACCGAACAGTACCTCGAAGCCAATCGCCGCCATAAAGCCCGCCGACGGCGTGCCGAGCGTCAGTTCGTGGTTGTACTTCACGACGCCGACCAGCACGGCGGCCAGCGCGCCAAAGGCGTGCGAGAGCGCAATACGCTGGGGCATCGCAGTCATCGGCATGAAGATCGCCATCGGGGCACCAATCGCGGTGCCCAGGGCGAAGCCCGCCAAAATCCACTGATACTCAACAATGCGGTGGTCGAGCAAGGCACCGATGACGGCGAAGAGCATGCCAGCTTCGGCCATGAACATGCCGCGCCGTGCCGTCGCGGGCGAACTCAGCGCCTTGAGACTAAGGATGAAGAGGATTGCGGCGATAAGGTAGGCCGCTTGGATGAGCTGCGCTGCCATTTAGTGGCCCCTCGCCGGCTTGCGCTTAAACATCTTCAACATGCGGTCGGTGATCATAAAGCCACCGACAACGTTGGTGGTCGCCGCCGCCACGGCGATAAAGCCCAGGATGCTGCTGGTCAGCGAATAGCTGGCGCCCGCCGCCACAATTGAACCGACCAGCGAGATGCCGGAGATAGCGTTGGTGGCCGACATCAGGGGCGTGTGCAGCGTCGGCGAAACGCGCCCGATCACCTCAAGGCCGACAAACCCGGCCAGGATGAAGATGTAGAGATTGTCGAACAATGAAGTGGCCGGGGGCGCCGCTTCAACCTGCGGAGCCGCCGGGGGCGCGGTTACGCTTTGCGTAAAACCAACCAGCATCAGGGCCGTCAGGGCGACCACAATCACCATCGCCAACTTTCGCATACGTCGTCTCCACGCACAAATAGACCAGAAGCGCTACCGGCGCGCTTCTGGCAGCAACGACACATCACGTTCCGGGGTAAGGCACAGTATACACGAGAGAGTTCCAGGCACGCACAGGGGTGTCAGGCACGCGGAATCTCCCCTCGCCCCGTGAGGGAGCGGGGCCGGGGGTGAGGGGTAAACGGCGACGTTGCAGCCGCCCTGCCACCGCACGGCGGGCGCGATTCACGACGCGGCGGGCGTGGTATCATTTGCATTAACAAGAACCAGTGTTCGTTAATTCATTTTCTTGCGTTCTCTGCGTCTTGACATCAACGCTCATTTTGTACGATACTGTCTATGCACATGCCTGTGCGATGCACTTACACAAGACATCATTGGGGTGGTTGGCACGCCAACGCGCGCGTGCCGTAAAATGATGTGCGGTCGTCACCCTGTCGTCTCGCAACACGCCCGGATTGGGCCACGAGACATCCGCAGACAGGAACGAGTCACGTAGTCCCAAACGCTTCGGCCATGGGATAGCGGCGGTGGTAGTCCCGCCGGTACGGATTGCCCGTGCAAAGAATGGTCGTGTCATAAAACACATGATTATTCAGTACTATACTCTGCGGCGCACACCCCGCATAACCAGCTACGAGGCAGATGTTCAGCCCCCAACGCGATTGGAGTCGAGTGAATGAGCCGTCGCCTGATAGCCCAGCATCACGTCGCCGCAGCCTCGCGGGTCAAATCTTCTGGTTCTGGCTTGGACTCGCGATCTTCGCCGTGATCGGCGTCGTGGGCTTCTTTATGACTGGCTTGGGCGGTAGTACTTCGACCGGCCTGCTCGCTGCGTTCATCATACTCGCCGTCACTGCGGCACCCGCCGTCTGGGCGCTGCGCGTCGGCAGGGTCGCCCTTGGCAGCGGCATCATGGGGGGCTACGCGCTCGCCACCGCCTTCTCAACCGGCCAGTGTACGCTCTGGAGCGCCGGTGCCAACTATGCGTGGGCAACCGGCTTCAACTTCTATTTCGTCGCCCTTGGCGGCACGCTCGGGCTGGCCTTGATCATTGCCGTGGGCGAATCTATCGCGAGGAGAATCAAGCGTTAATGAGCCGCGAACGTATCTTATCTACCCTCCACACCAGCCTCGCCTCAAGCCGCCCCTGGCTTGAGGCCGAGGCCGCGAAGGTGCCGCACGCCCCGCCGCCCTACGTGCTGCCGCCCGCCGATGATCTGCCCGCCCAGTTTGTCGCCGAGTTGACGAAGCTTGAGGGCAAGCCCTATCTGGTTGCCAGCCACACCGAGGCGCTGGCAATCATCGCCCGCCTGCTCGATGAGCGCCAGGCGCGTCAACTGCTCGCCTGGGATCTTGACCAACTTGAGCTACCCGGCCTCGCCGCGCTGCTGACCCAACGGGGCATCACCCTGCTCGCCCCCAGCGTGCGCGGCGACACACGCCAAGCGCAGCTTCAGACGCTCGACCTGGCGCCGGTCTGCCTGTCGGGGGTGACCTGTGCCATCGCCGAGAGCGGCAGCCTCGCGTTGCGCCACGGCCCCGGTCGGCCACGCTTGGCCTCACTGCTGGCTCCAACGCACATTGCCGTCGTCCGTGCCGACCAGATCGTGCGCGGCCTCGGCGATTTTTTTGCCTACATGCACGGCGCGTATGGTGCCGACATCTTCACGCAGACGAGCAACCTGACCCTAATCAGCGGGCCTTCGCGCACCGCCGACATCGAGATGACGCTCTCGCTCGGCATCCACGGGCCGCCCGAGCTGCATGTGGTTCTGCTGATGGGCGCAGCGTGACGGTGCGGGGGCCTCTCCACGGAGAAACAGAGGGGGTTCAGCAGACACAATGCGCTTGCCGAACCCCCTCTAGCCATCCCCCCGCAGAACACACGCTGACGCGCCAAAGCCTGAGCGCTTAAACGCCATGCATGTCCCGGTGCCCCTTATGCGGCAGCGGGTCAATCAGGTGCCCAAGCCACGCCGCCAGCATCAGCGTGTGGACGAGGCGCGGCTCGCCAATGGGGTGGGTGGGTTGCGGCGCGGCGCAATAGCGCGTGTACAGTGGCTCGCGGTGGATCATCGCGGGCTGCTCTGGCGCGGGGGATTCGCCAACAGCACGCTCATTGAGGTTTGTCATCACCCTGTTCCTTTCGCCAACCGGGCAAGGTCTACGTCAAGACCGCGCCCGCGCTATGGTAGAGTGTGTCGGGCTGACAGCTTCAGCATAGTACTGAATAATCATGTGCTTTATGACACGACCATTCTTTGCACGGGTAATCCGTACCGGCGGGACTACCACCGCCGCTATCCCATTGCCGAAGCGTTTGGGACTACGTGACTCGTTCCTGTCTGCGGATGTCTCGTGGCCCAATCCGGGCGTGTTGCGAGACGACAGGGGGACGACCGCCCATCATTGTACGGCACGCGCGCGTTGGCGTGCCAACCACCTCAATGCTGTCTTGTTTCGGTGCATCGCACAGGTGTGTGCATCAACAGTATCGCACAAGTGAGCGTTGATGTCAAGATACAGAGAACACAAGAAAACGAGAGAGCACACAATGGTTCTTGTGAACGCAAATGATACCACCGCCATTGGCCTTTTGCCAGGTTAGGCCGCAGATCTTCTGATTATGTTCACTTTCACAAAACCCACCCTCCGCCGCGCCATCGCCGTGTTGCTGCTGCTCTGCACTGCGCCGATGGCGCTGGCCCGAGGCGCAGGGCCAACACCCACCCCGCCGCCCGCTGCCCCCTTCGTTGCCGCGCAGGCCGCCGCGCTGCTGCCCGCCTTCAGTGGTGACTTGGCGCAGGCCAGCGCGTGGGATCGCTACACGATCATCGCGGCCCTCAGCCCCGGCGAGCGGCGCGTGCGCGGCACCGTCACCGTCGCCGTGACCAATCGCTCGCCGCGACCCTACGAGCGAATCTACTTTCACCTCTACCCGAACCACCCCGACTTCGGCGGGCGGCTTGATATAACTAGCGCAACGCTCGACGGGTTGCCCGTCGCCTCGGGCACCGAGCAGGGCGACACGCTGCTCTGGCTCGCGCTGCCCCGCCCGCTCGCCCCCGGCGGCGTCACCCAGGCCGTGCTTAGCTTCGAGGCCCAGACGCCGCGCAACGCCAGCAGTACCACCTTTGGCGCCTTCAACCAAGAGGCGGGCCTGTGGTCGCTGGCGACCTTCTACCCGATCCTGGCGCGCTCCTTCGCCGCTACGGGCTGGGATCGCCGCCCCATCGAGAGCCGTGGCGACTTTGTCGTTTCCAGCACGGCCCTGTACGATGTGACGATTGACGCGCCGACCGACTGGCGCCTGATCAGCACCGGGGCGAAGCTCAGCACCAGCGCCGTCAACGCCAGCGTGAAGCGCGAGCGCTTTGTGAGCGGGCCGCAGCGCGAGTTCTACCTGGGCGCGACTCAGGGGCTTGATGCGGCCAGCGTGACGGTAGACGGCACGCGCATCGTCAGCCACTACCAGCCCGCCAACGCCACGGCGGGCAAGCGGGCGCTGCGCGTGGCCGAGCAGGCGCTGCGTACCTTCAACGCCCGCTACGGCCCCTACCCGCTGGCCGAGCTTGAGGTTGTACAGGCCGCCCTCACTACGTTCCTTGGCATGGAATACCCCGGCGTTGTGCTGATTGAGCAGAATCTCTACAAACAAACCGGCGGCGACCTCGAGCCGACCGTGGCGCACGAGGTCGCGCACCAGTGGTGGTACAGCCAAGTGGGCAACGACGCCCAGGGCGAGGCCTGGCTCGACGAGGGGCTGGCCAGCTACGCGCAGGTGCTCTACTATGAAGGTGTCGGTGCGCCCGCCTTAGCCACCGATGAGCTGAACTTTTTTCGCGACGGGTTTACGGCGATCCGCAAGCGTAAGCGCGACGCGCCGCTGGCGACCTCCACCGCTAACCTGCGCGGCATCTACGAGGCGGTGGCCTACGACAAGGGCGCGCTCTTTTTCCACAGCCTGCGCGGTCAGATCGGCGAGGCCACCTTCAGTCGCTTTCTCAAGGGCTACTACGCCGAGGGGCGCTACCGCGAGATCACTGGCCCCGATCTGCTGCGCGCCGCCGAGAGCGCCTGCACCTGCCAGCTCGACCAACTCTACGCCGACTGGGTGCTGACCACGGCGCCGGTACGAATTCCGTAGGGGCTGAGGCAAAGTCGCTCGCCGGGGCGCTGAAGCGCCCGGCTCTTGGCGACGAAGCCCGCTGAAGCAGGCTCAGCAGCCCGCTTCAGCGGGCTTCGCATGCCGTAGCCCGTGGCTTCAGCCACCGGGCGTGGGGCCACAACACGACGTTGACGTAGCCCTGGAATCCCGTAGGGGCGCACACGCAAGGGGGCATTCTGCGGTATCATCCGCAGTATGCATACATCATCAGACTTCCCTTACGGGGTGTTGACCCTGGACACCCACCACATGGGCCGGACGCATGTGGTGGCGAGTTACGTGTTGTTTGGGGACGAGCCAGCGATTGTTGACCCTGGGCCGGCCAGCACATTGCCGCAGATCGAGGCGGGCCTAGCGCAGCACGATATGAGCTTGGCGGACATCAAGCATGTCGTGCTGACCCACATCCACCTTGACCACGCCGGGGCCACCGGGGGCATCGTCGAGCGCAATCCGTCGGTTCAGGTGCATGTACACACGCGGGGCGCGTCGCACCTGATCGACCCGTCGCGGCTGCTGAACAGCGCGGCGCAGCTCTACGGCGACCAGATGGACGCGCTTTGGGGGCGTACGGTGCCGGTGCCGCAGGCAGCGATCACGACCCTGACCGGCGGCGAGCGGCTGAACCTCGGCGGGCGTACGCTCCAGGCTTATGACTCACCCGGTCACGCCAAGCACCACCTCGTCTGGCACGACGACGAGAGCGGCGCGGCCTTCGTGGGCGACAATGTGGGCGTGCGTCTGCCGCTGCTGCACTTCGCCCGCCCCGCCACGCCGCCCCCCGACGTAGACCTTGAGGCGTGGCTCGGCACCCTCGACATGATCCTGGGCCTGAAGCCGCGCTGGCTGATGCTGACCCACTTCGGCGGCTTCAACGATGTGGATTTCCACGTCGCCGACTTTCGCAAGCGCCTGCTGCACTGGGCCGACCTGGTGCGCGATGGGCTGGCGAGCGGCCTCAGCGAGACGGAGCTAGGCGTCGCCTTCGTGGCGCAGGCCGAAGCCGAGGCCGCCACCCTCAGCGAGGAGGAACGGGCCGCCATGACGCAGCAGTCGGGCGCGATCATTTCGAGTTGGCGCGGCCTGGCGCGTTACTGGCAAAAGAAGGCGGCGCAGTAGCGGGGGCTGGCACCCTAAGCGGAGCGCGGAGCTGACGCCCCGCGCTCCGCTTGGGCTGAAACCTGAAACCCGGCACATGAAACATGCCTTAGAGCCAACGGATTGCAGGGAAACCAGTGTCGGGGGTCTCGCGCTTCGCGCTCGCCCTGTTTACTCGGCGCGAACGGCAGGCGTTCCCCGTGGCGACTGCGCCGGTGGTGCGGGAGCCGCTCACCGCACCCACCCCACGCCCGACTGCCGCCACGCGGAAGCCAGGACGTCCGCAGGGGAGCCGCACCCATGAATGCAGAACATACCCGTCTCGATGGTGGCCCCCTGTGTCAAGACACAAAAACGGGCAGTTTTCCGTTCGGGTGCCTTCTTTCACCCGGCCAAACACAACAGTCGAGCAGGTAAGAGCCGGAGCCTTCAGGCCCCCGGCGGCGTGGTGGCGCGCATTCACTCGGACGTTGGAGCCGCCATGCCGCTTACCGTCGTTCAGTCTATGCCGTCGCCAGAGTGTGCTATAATTGCGCCGCTTTCCGCAATGGCGCTGAGGCATTGTCAGATGAGGTCGGCTATGCGACGGATAGACGGGAATCAGGATCGTGAACACCAGCGAGCACCAACGGGAGCTTCTTGAGCGCGTTCGGACGCGCACGGCGCGGATCGGGATCATTGGCCTGGGCTATGTGGGCTTACCCCTAGCAGTGGTCTTTGCCGAGGCCGGGTTTCATGTCGTCGGCGTTGACCTCGATCCGCGCAAGATTGAGGCGCTGAGCCACGGTGAGTCTTATATTGAGGATATCCCAACGGCCCGGCTGGCCCCGCTGACGCACAAGGGCCTCCTGACCGCCACCAGCGACTTCGCCGCCCTGCGCGAGTGCGACGCGGTTAGCATCTGTGTGCCGACCCCGCTCAATAAGACCGGCGACCCCGATATCTCCTACATTGTCGCTGCCGCCGAGCAGATTGCGAGCCACCTGCACCCCGGTATGCTCATTGTGCTGGAGAGTACGACCTACCCTGGCACTACGACCGAGGTCATCCTGCCGCGTCTGAGCGCCCATACGGCGGGGCTGCGCGTCGGTGAGGATTTCTTCCTCTGCTTCTCGCCCGAGCGCGTTGACCCCGGTCGCACTGACTGGACGACGGTCAATACCCCGAAGGTGATGGGCGGCGTGACGCCGCAGTGCCTCCAGGTCGGGAGCGCGCTCTACGGCGCGGCGATCACCACCGTGGTGCCGGTCTCCTCGACCGAGGCAGCGGAGATGACGAAGCTGCTGGAGAACACCTTCCGCGCGGTGAATATCGGCCTAGTCAACGAGATGCTGCTGATGTGCGAGCGGCTCGGGCTCGACGCCTGGGAGGTGATCGAGGCCGCCGGAACGAAGCCCTTTGGCTTTATGAAGTTCACGCCGGGGCCAGGGCTGGGCGGGCACTGCATCCCCATTGACCCGCTCTACCTTTCGTGGAAGCTACGCACGCTGAACTACCGCGCCCAGTTCATTGAACTGGCCAGCGAGATTAACACCGCCATGCCGCGCCACTGGGCGCACAAGGTGCAGGACGCGCTGAACGACGCTGGCAAGTCGCTCAAGGGCAGCCAG
>CAIWXH010000683.1 GCA_903916565.1 uncultured Oscillochloris sp.
AGAGAATCTTGTCTAGGTGCAAACATTCGTTGATCGCTTCACGGCCTTACCGCTTGACTCGGCGGCGGCGGAGATCGCAGGGCGCGTCGATGCCAACCTGGCGCGGCAGGGGCTACGCATCGGCCCCTACGACACGCGCATTGCCGCCATTACGCTGTCCAACGATCTGACCCTGATCACCCACAACACCCGTGAGTTTAGCCGCGTTGTCGGCCTGCGTCTGTTGGACTGGGAAGCCACACCGTAGCCGAAACGCGGTGACGGTACCGCAGCCTGCCGTCGCCCGCGTGGCCGCCGATCACGCCAATGGACGTTCCCAACGCTCACGCAAAGCGGCAAAGGTGATGCCGGGACAGCTCATGCGCCCCTCTGCCCATCACGCGGCGGGTAGCCCGAGCAGGTGGCGCAGCAACGGCTCGTCGGCGTCCGCCAAGGTGTGGAGCGGGCCGTCGGGTGCGCCGACCCGTATGGCGTTGGCCTGACTATGCTGCTGAAGCTCCAGCATGCGCTTGAGCGTCTCTAGCCGCGTCGCCTCGGCCTGTGCTCGTGTCGCCTTTGCACCAGCCCTGCTCTGCCCTTCGCTCCCCCGCTCGGCGGTGTACCCTCCATAGCCGTTTCGTCCCCTCCCCCCCGTACTATTGGGTCGCACGCATCAAGCCTATCGCCCCATAGTGGGTTACAGATTTCCCCCTCTCCGGTCGCTATAGTAGCCCGAGGCACCTTCGGCACCGGCCCAACGGCACGGCCCTTCACCACGTTTCGCACGGAACGGTTCATCATCGTCGGCATTAGCCTCGGGGTGCGCGCGCGCATCCTGCCCGAGGCTCGCCCTGCTATGCCCACTGCGGTTCTTTTGAGCGAACGGAGCTTCATCGGTGCCGCCTTGTCCCTCGACCACTATACAGACTCTGCTCCGTGCGACGGCGAACGCACGGCGGCTGCGCGCCGCGTTGGATCGTTATCGCGAGGCTGAGGTGGAATTGCTGATCGCACTTCGGGCGACATTTCCGCACGGCACCCCGATGCCGCAGGCCCACGCGCTCGACGCGGCGTCGGGCCACGCCGAGGTCTGGTCGTCGATTACGCCACTCTGTCTCTCTGACGTGCTCCACAACGTCCACCTGCGGGTGGGATCGTCCTCTGGCGGGGTGATGGGGGTGCCGCTGTCGGATCTGCTCGGCCTCATCGCCAGCACGGAGGCGAGGGAGCGTTGAGGATGCCCCTGCCGCACGCCTATGGCGTGCGTGTGGTGGCTAGTAGGTCAACACACCGCACGGGCTACAGCCCGGCGGCTTGCGCCTCACTCCAATGCTAACGGCGTCGAGGTGGGCACGATTGGCTGGTTGACGGACAGCCCGCCAGCATCACGTCTAGCGACACTGGCATGGTACTTCGCCGCGATATTGCGGGCGGCATTGAGGTCTGCATGCAGCTCGAAGCCACACACCCGACACACAAACCGGCCACGAGAACGGCGGTTGTTGCGGGCCACATGCCCGCAGCAGCTACAGGTCTGCGAGGTATGTCGCGGGTCAACCGCAACCACCGTACAACCCCGTTCCTCGGCTTTGTACTCCACAAATCCCTTGACCTGGGCGAACGACCAGCTATGGACACGGCGGCTGGTTTTGGTGTGCTTGCGGATCTTCGAACGCTTCCGAATGTCGGTCAGGTTTTCCAGCACTATCGTTGCGCCCGGTTCCGCAGCCTGGACAATCTGTTTGGCGAGGACGTGATCACAATCACGCCGGAAGCGGGCCTGCTTCCCGCGCACCTTCCGCAAATGCCGCTTCGCGCTCTTGGTGCCCTTGCGCTGGAGCTTCCGTTTCAGAAAGAACAGCCGCCCTTCCACATCCTTCCAGACCCGCTTGCCAAGAAAGCGGTTATTGCTCGTGACGGCGGGCTGCGCGAGGCCCAGGTCTACGCCAATCACCTCGTCGGTTGGCTCCACCACAGGCGCAGGCACGGTGACGACGACATGCAGCCACCAGACGCCATCCCGGTTGATCAGGTCGGCGGTATCGACCGGATAGCCCGCGTAGTGCGCGCAGTAGGCAGGCACCGCAAAGCGGATTGTCTGCCGCTCGCCCACAAGCGACATCCGCACGGTCTGACTCTCCCAGTCCACCTTGTAGGTATGGAGGTTGTAGCGCGGCGGGCAGGCTCCCGACATGGGCCTGCCGACCGTGCGCCCCTGCACCCGCAGCGCAAAGGCGCTCTTGATCGCCTCGGCGGCTTTGGCCCGCGCCGTATTGATCAGGTTGCTATTAAGGGTTGGCAGACTCTCACGTACCGCATAGTAGGCCAGATAGTGCAACTTGGTCGCATTCGACACCCCCGCGTCCCACCCGAGGCGCACAAACTGATTGAACGCCTCAGTGAACAGGCGACTCGTTTCCTTTAGGGACACCGCCTGTGCAGGTGATGGGGTTAATTTCAAGCGGATAGCTCGTTGCATAAGTATATTATAACATACAATCAGCGTTTTTATCAAAAATAGACCGTTTGTTCGTAGCGCACACATCCAAGGACTTCGGCGAACTCAGTCGAGCCGTGCGAGTCATCCATGCGCCGCGCCCGCGTTTCCTCTGCGAGGGCTAAAGCCCCGCAGAGGAAACGCGGATTCGGTGGTGTACCAGCCAATCGCCAACGTCCAGTAGCCGTCATTGTAGCCCCCCAATCTCATACTGCCGTGCCGGGTCATACGATGGGTCGCTGGGCGGGTAGCACCAGAGCATGTTGCGCTGGTGCAGCGGCGGGGTAAACCATGCGTCAAAGGCGAACTCAGGTGTGGATGCCCCGGCAATATTTTTCAGCACCCCGCCGGGGTAGGCGTCGTACTTATGCTGACCCAGTGGTGCAGGCTGACCTCGTTCCCTTCGCGCTCTCCTGGTACACCTACCCAGTCACCAACGGACAGCCGCTCCTGCTGGTGGGGGTGACGGACACCGCCCATCGGGACATCGAATACGAGAATACCCAGGAACGGGTCCCAAAGATAGACGGCGTCGGCAACTTTATCGCATCACCCCGCGCCACGGTGCTCATGGTCAACCCGATCTCCGGGGGATGGTACGGCAAACTGGTTGACCTTGATCTGGGCAACGACC
>CAIWXH010000684.1 GCA_903916565.1 uncultured Oscillochloris sp.
CGATATGCACGAAGGACAGCACGAACAGCGCGACCCCGAGTGGAACGTGGACGGTGTGCCAGAGGGCCATCAGATGACGGGCTGTCGCGAGCGTGGACAGTTGGCGCTGGAGCGTGATCTGTTCGTCGAGCAGCGTCCCGGACTGCGCCACCGCCTCGCTGTCGAGATCGTGCAACGAGGCTAAGGCACGCCGAAGCGCTGCCCGGTCGCGGCGCGTAATGAACGTGCGGCCAAAGACCGTGCCCAGGGGGCCGCCCGTGGCGGGCCGTGCGCCCTTGAGAATCACAATGGCGTCGCCAAGAGCGCTGGCGGCTGCGGGCGAGGTTCGGGCCAGCACGGCCAGTTCATCGGCGACTGCCTCGCGGCGAGCCTCTAGCCGATCCAGGGTCAGCTCGGCCCCGTCAATGGTCCGTGGGATGGCCGTGTAAATATAGCGCCCCACGAAGCCGCTCAGCACGACCACCGCCATCAGCAGCGTGACGACCCCGGCCAGACCTTGGAACTGCCAGGCGGTGTGCAGCAGCACCATATATGAGCCGACGATGCCGGTGACGATGTGCCACTGGAGCCACGTACTCAGGCGGCCTGGTGCGGGGCCACGGGCGCGTTTCCGCAGCGAATAGAGCGTCTCGGTCGCCAACATGAGCAGAAAGCCGACGATGCCGAGGCCATGTCCAAAGAGGTCACTTGACCTCGGGGTGCCTCCACGTATGCCCCAGATGTAGATTGCCGTCACGGCACCGACCGCGATCACGGTAAGCTCAAACTCGTAGGTCGCCTGGCGGCGCGGGCGTACCTTGGCCGGCTGCTTAGCTAACTGGGCCATGGGCTGCCTCCCACTCAGTCCAGAACCGATGGAGGAGGGCGAGCACATCTGCACCGGGGGCCAGCAGGTCTGCCCGGATGGCGGTAATGTCGGCCTGGGCGTCAATCAGGCGCTGGATCGGGCGTGCGAGCGTCTGGTCGCCGATGATCAGGGCACCGTTGATCGCACGATCACCGAGCATCAGCCGGATCCGATTAACGTCGTGGCGCTCGACGACCACCCAAGTCGGCACCGTGGCAAGCCATGTCTCGCTGTTCCCACGGGCGATGGCCACCAGATCGTCGTCGTTGGCACCGCCTAGGACGCCGATAATCGTCGTTGGGAGGCCAGCGAGCAGCGTGACATTGGCCGCCACGGTGCGCTGGTAAATCATGGGCGTACCGGCCATATTCATTGCGGCGACCACGCCGTGGGCGCGGGCGGTCGGCCAGAGCGTGTCGAGCGTGGCTTGGCCCGTGAGTGGGTCGTAAACCTGCGCGACATCGCCAGCCGCAAAGATGTTCGGCACATTGGTCTTGAGAAACTGATCGGCCAGGATGCCGCGATCCGTGGTGAGTCCCGCTGTACGGGCCAATTCTAGCCGAGGACGGGTACCGATGGCTACCGCTAGAATCTTGCAGGGAATCTGTGTGCCGCTCTCCGTCTCAACGGCGGTGAGCCGACCACCGGTGCCGACGGCCTGACGTATCCGCGTGTGATAGTGGATCTCGATCCCGTCGGCACGCAGGCGCCCCTCGATCAGCTCCGACTCCTCGGCGTCGAGCAGGTTGGCCCAGTAGCGTGCCCCGCGCAACAGATAGTGTACGTGGCAGCCGCGTGCGTGTAGACCCTCGGCGAGCTCTACGGCGGTGATACCGCCACCCACGACGACGGCGTGGGTGCCACGGCGGGCGCGTTGCACGAGGCGGCGGGCGTCATCATAGGTGTCAAGCGTGACCACGCCGTCGAGTTCGCCGCCGGGAAAGTCGGGCGCGGCAGCGCGGGCACCCGTGGCGAGCAGCAGGCGGTCGTACGGAACCCGCCGCTTATCGGCGAGAACCAAACAACACGCCTGTGTGTCGATTCGTTCGACCCGCGCCTGGATCCACTTCAGGTTCAGCGCCCGCAGGGCTTCCGCTGATTGTGGAAAGAGTTGCTTATCGGGGATGACTCCCGTCAGATAGTAGGCCAAACCTGGGCGTGAGTAGAAGCCGGCGGGATCCTCGCTGATCAGGGTGATGGTCGCTCCGGGGACGTGGGCGCGTAAAGTTTCGGCGGCGGCAATGCCAGCAACCCCAGAGCCGACGATGACGTAGTCGGTGGACATGGCAGACATCTCTCCTCAGATCGACTCCCCAATTCGTGCGAAGTGTAGGACGCCGCGTGGGCAGCGGGCCACGCACTGGCCGCATGTCAGGCAGCGGCTATCGGCAATGGACTCCCCCGCCCAAGCATAGGCCCGCACATCAAGACCTAGGGGACAATTATACGAGCAAATCCCGCACTGCACACAGCGCGGTGGATCTGGGACAACCTGCCCTGTAGCCAGCACATCGGCGCGCGTGAGGTCGAAGATGAGCGAGTTACGATCAATGCTCATTGCTGTAATCCCTTGCCCCGCCAGAGCGGCGGTTGAATGTGCGATAGCCCGATAAAAACCATGTGAGCGCGTGAGGCATCAGTTCGCGCAAGCATATCGCACCAGCCTTCAGGCTGAATTATAGGCGACCTTCCTTGGAATTTCGCAAGAGAACACGTATGAATTGATAGCAGATCGTGGTGATGCCATATCTCTCTGGGGTTTTGTGATCGATCTCAGCGCCGATGGACATGATTTCCTGTAGTCTGTGCGGATAGGGCGAATATGAGCGTAATTGGAAGATTCACACCGCGTTCCAACTTTTTTCCAATCAATAATCCCTATACTGGGCGTAAGGTTCGGCTTGAGGCTGCTTTTAGGAGATGTTTCATGGACAAACGTTCGCTGGTTGCTTGGTCGGCTGGTCTCACTGCGGTTGTGCTTATCGCGCTTGCGGTTTGGGTTGGGCGTCCCGCCGGTACATCGAGTGGTACGCCTGAACCTACCGTGGTGCGTGCGTTGCAGCCCACCGTGGCGAGCGCGGCGCAGCCCACCGTGGCGAGCGTGGCGCAGCCCGTCGTAGTGACTGCCACGCAGTCCTTGACCAGTACCACGACCTACACGGTTTCGGCGGATCAGGCGGATACGCTCGCGCTTGCCGCAGTGCCTGGCGCAAAGCTCACGGGTGCGACGACCCTGGTGAGTTTTCAGAATGTGCCTGCCTATGAGGTGACTCTGGATGCTGGGTTGATCTATGTGGACGCAAGTACCGGGATGGTACTCAACCCGCCCACGACCACCTCGGGTGCCTTCGGTGGCTTTGGGGGCGGCGAGGGCGGCGAGGGCGGCGAGCGCGGCGAGGGTGGCGAAGGTCGCGAGCGCGGTGAGGGCCGGTAACTCGACAGCTTCCTGAATCCGCTTCAGTTGAACAGCTTCCCGGAAGGCGAGACCTTCTGGGAAGCTGTTTGATTCTAGTGGAGGGTTGAGCGAACCACCCGCACAGGCCGCCCGATCCGGCGCTGCTCGGCGGCGGCTCGGATGCGTCGGGCCAAGGCCAGCGCCCCACGCTCGCCGTGCTTCGCAATCGAGATGCTGGTGCGACGCTGCCGACCATTCTCGTACCAAGTCACCTGGAGGATCGGGTGACCAGCACGGATGAGGCGGGTCACGCCAGAGATACCAGTATTACTCGCGGCTTTGCCAATAATGAGTTCCTCGGTGCGTGGCTTGCCCAACTCGCGCTCTTGCTGGTCGCGCCAGGCGAGGCTTGCGGTAAGGGCACCGAGGCGGTCGCCGTGCTTCGTATCGGCAAAGAACTTCTGGCGCCGCTCACCGGCCCAGGCGACGCGCACCATATAGCCGACCATGTGCCGCTCTGGATAGTCGCAGCGGGTCAGCCCCTTGTGGCGAATCTGTTTGTCCTGGCGGCGTCGTCCGCCGCCGCGCCGCCGGGGTGGGGTTGGCTCTGCGGTGGCGGGCACCGTGAGGGCCGGTGTGGGTGGCGGCAACGCTTTGTCGGGAGACGGCGCGGGCGCAGATGGGTTGGCGTTCAGTGGGCGGGTGTCCTCGACCGCAGGGGTGGGCGGTGTCGGTACGGGGCTTGGCGCAGCGGTGGGCGCGGACAGCGAGCCAAGAAATGTCGCCGGATCCTCTAGGTCAAAATGGGGCGTAGGTACTTGGGGTGTGGTGGTGGGGGTGACTGGGCGTGGGCGCTGGCCGGGCATCTGCGGGGGCGGCATCAACTCCCAGGTGCGCCGCGTAGCGGGGCCACCGCTGCGGGCCTCGCCTGTGCGCTCGAACTGCTCCAGGGTCTTCCAGATGTCGGGTAGCGACGTGAAACCCAACGTTTGGAGCCGTGCGACCAGGATGGCGGTCCCGATCTTCCCTTCTGCACGCAAGATAGCGCGAATGGTCTCATGAAGTGCGGGGTCTTCGACGGACATAACGACCTTCTAAGCACAAACATTAGCAGGCATCTTGCCCCTAGTGTAGCACGATCTCGGCGACACGCGGTTAGGTGCGGGACGGCCGCGAGGGCGGTTGCAAAGTCTGCTTACCGCGCCAGCCCTCACCCCCCAACCCCCTCTCCCTGAACGGGAGAGGGGGAGTCGAACGCATCCTACGGTGGAATCTCCCCTCTCCCCTTGAGGGAGAGGGGCCGGGGGTGAGGGGGAAAAGGCGACGTTGCATCAGCCCTACCTGAACTGCCACCCGCCACCTGATTAAAAGGCGATCTGGCCTTTGAGCAGTTTGGCAGGGGTGCTGAGGAAGGC
The DNA here is from genome assembly GCA_903916565.1 of uncultured Oscillochloris sp. Lineage (GTDB taxonomy): Bacteria > Chloroflexota > Chloroflexia > Chloroflexales > Chloroflexaceae > CAIWXH01. The sequence continues at coordinate 4,658 of CAIWXH010000684.1, forward strand.
GCGCACATAGCGTCTGGTCGGCTCGGGGGTCTCGAACTGGGGCCAGTGGCCGGCCTTGGGCAGCACGCGCAGCTCGGCGGCGGGCCATTTGTCGGCCACGAGGCTGGCGTCGCTCAGCGGCACGGTGTTGTCTTCCATGCCCCAAATCACCAGCGAGGGCACGGTCACGAGTGCGAGTTGGTCTTCAAGGTTATTGTCGCGCATGGCCCAGAAGCACTCGGCGCGCACGCGCCCCTGGCCGGGGCGCCGGGCGTCGGCCCGCAGCCGGATGTAGTCGGCCTCGGAAATGCCGGTGCGCTGGGCGAACGAGGTGGGGCGCATCAGGCGGTCGGTCACCCTGAGCAGATAGGGGTCGAGTCTGGCGATGATGCCGCCCCCCACGGGCGAGCGCTCCAGCATGGTAATCGGCGAGACAAAGGCGTTGATCCAGAACGAGAGCTTGCCGCTGACGGTGGGGCAGAGCAGCACCATGCGCTCGATCAGCGTCCGGTGACGCAGCGCCATCGTCAGGGCGGTCATTCCGCCCATCGAGTGGCCCATGACGAAGGCGGGCAGGCCGGGACTCAACTGGCGGATCAGCCCGGCCATCAGATCGGCGTAGGCCGGAATCGCAGCGCGCCTGGGCAGCGGCGGCGACTCGCCATAGCCCGGGAGATCGACCGCGACGCAGCGGTAGCGGTCGCTGAGCGCCGTCATCATCGGCGAGAGCGCGTACCACGAGCTAGACCAGCCATGCAGCATCAGCAGCAGACGCCCACGCGGCGGGCCTTGCTCGCGTGCGACAAGCTCCTGCCCGTCCACATTGAACACCCGGCGCTCGGGCGGAGAATCGCGCCGCTCGCTTTTGGCGTCGGCCTTGGCGGTGCCGCTGCGGAGGGCTTGGGCTTTCTCTTGCAGGCCCGCGAAGTAGGGCGAGCTGACAATCTGGTCAACCTCGCGCCGCTTTTTGGCCTGGTCGATCTCGATCCGCAGGTCGGCGATTTCCTGCTTGAGCTGCTGCTCGCGGGCGTAGGCGGCGAGCGCGGCGGCGGCGAGCGCGCCGAGCGACTCAAGCATCTGGGCGGCGACGTCGTCGAAGGGGATGACTTGGCCCGTTGCGTCTTGGGCGTTGATCAACTGAAGGACACCGATCACACGGGCGTGGCCGTCCTTCAAAGGGATATTCAGCACCGAGGTAGTACGGTAGCCCGTGCGGGTGTCGAAGTCGCGGGTGCCTGAAAAGTCGTAGCCGTCCTCATCGTAGGCGTCGGCGATATTGATCGTCTGGCCTTCAAGCGCCGCGTGGGTGACCACATAGTTGAAGAGGGGCGTGCCGCTCTGCTCGTCGTAGAGGCGCAGCGGCGGAAAGGGGATGTCTTTGCCCGAGATGCCGCCCATCGCGATATTGAGCGAGCGGTTGCGTACGATGACAAAGCGCAGTTTGTGGTCGTCGGTGCGGAGATAGAGGCTGCCACCATCGGCATTGCACAGCTCTTGGGCCTCGATGACGATCTTTTCGAGCAGCCGGTTGAAGTCTTTCTCGACGCTGAGGGCGACCCCGATGGGGATGACGACGTTGAGCAAGTCGTCAGCGCGGCGCTTCTCATCCTCAATGCGCTTGAGATAATCAACCTCCATGTCGTGGAGGCGCTTTTTGAAGAGGCAGGCGCCGATGCGGGCCTTGAGCAGTACCGGGTTGAAGGGCTTGGGCAGGTAGTCGTCGGCACCCAACTCAACAGCGCGCACGATGCTGGACATATCATTCAGGGCCGAGAGGACAATCACCGCGATCCGCTGGAGCGCCGGGTCGGCCTTGAGCGCCTCAAGCACCCCGTAGCCGTCGAGTTCGGGCATCAGCAAGTCGAGCAGCACCAGGTCGAAGGGGCGGCTCCGCAGCATATCGAGCGCCTGACGACCATTGGCGGCGTGGTAGGGTGTGTAGCCAAGACGCTCTAGGCGGCGGGCCAGGACATCACGGTTCAGGGTGTTGTCATCAACGATGAGGATGGCCTCGCCCGCCGGGGGCGGCGGGGTGGCCTCCGTTGGTGCTGTCGGCGGCGGCGCGCTGGCGACGACTGGCCGTGCCCCTACGGCGTGGGCTTGCGCCCATGCGGCCCCCGTCGTACCGGTTGCCAGGTCGCCCAGGTGGATGGCGGCAGCGGCGATCTTTAGCAGGTCGGGGGCGAATCTGGCGGGGCCGTCGCGCTCGGCCTGCTCGACCAGATCGTCGCAGATTTGCACCACTAGCGCGAGGTGGGGGGCAATCTGCGCGTGGAGGCCAGCCAGAGACGTATAGGTCGGATCACCCTCGGACAGGCTTAACTGCTCACTGATGAGCGTAAGCAGCGACCGTCCGGCGGCGACGACCTCGTGCAGCGCTGCGTAGGCCACGAGGCTGTCGGTGTCCTCGGCCTCCTCCAACAGCATTTCAGCAAAGCCGATAATGTGGTTCACCGGCGTACGCAGCTCGTGGCGGATTGTCTGGATCGCGGGGGGCGGCGCTGCGGTTGGGGCCTCGGGCGACTCGCTACGGTGCCTGTCCATGGGCGTCTCGATGTGCAAAGGTCAAAATAATGGTGGGCACAGCTTAAACGCGGGGTGTCACCTGTTTTACGGTGGCGTGCCCTTCAGCGTGCGGTGCTAGGCGATTCGGCAGACGAAGTAGGGCCACGCTCAGCACCGTCGTTAGGGTGATGGCGACCCAGAGGACGTACGCGACCGGGACGGCGTCGGTAAGGGGCGGGTGATGCCCGAGGCCGTAGTCAATGTAGATCGAGAGGGCGTACCAGCCGATAATGCTCAGGCGGGCGGGTAGGCCCAACGGGCCGATCCGGGACGCCAGCAGCAGCCCCTCGCAGGTGAGGCCGATGTGCGAGACGAAGAGCATCAGTTCAATGGGCCAGTAGCCCTCGACGAAGCCCGCCTGACTCCAGTGGCGCAGCCAGAAGGCCAGAGTCCACAGGCCATACTTGATGCAGGCGAAGGCGGCGAAGGCGTTGAACCAGCCCCAGCGGCGTCGGTAGTACAGGCCAAGGAAGGCGAGGCTGGCCCAGAGGGCGGCCTCGGGGCAATCGGGGATGAAGAGCCAGGCCCAGGCTGGTGCGGCGGCCAATTGGGGGCCGTACCAGATCCACCCGCCCCAGACTACGCCGACGGCGTTGGCGAGCATACAGGCCCAGAAGATCAGAGGGTGGTTCAGGATGAGCTTGAGCAGCCAGGCGATCACGCGCAGCATAGCGTCGAGTCCCTTGGGCAAGGTTTCAGGGGTCGGGTTTCAGGTTTCAGGTTTACCGTTCGTAGTGGAGGCTTCAGCCCCCGTGATGCGTCCTTAGCGCGGCTGAAGCCGCTACTACAAACCGTACAGACTGTTTCCACTACTACAAACCGTACAGACTGTTTCGTAGGTGCTTTACAATTTGGCCTCGCGCAGCGCTTTCTGATGCGCTTGGCCTGATCCCTGACCCCTGACCCCTGACCCCTGACCCCTTGTCCTAGCGTAGCGGCCTAATCGGCACGCCGCCGACGAACGCGCCGGGAGGCACGTCGCGGTTCACTAGGCTCATCGCCGAGATGATCGCGCCGTCGCCAAGCACGACGCCGGGCAGCACGGTGCAGTTCGCGCCGATGGTCACATCGCGGCCAATCACCACCGGCCCGCGCCGCCACTCGTGGCGCGTAAATTCGTGGCAGAGGATGGTCGAGTTGTAGCCGATCACACAGTTCTCGCCCAGGGTTACGTCTTGGGGAAAAAAGACATCAAACATCACCATCAGGCCCACGGCGGCGTGGGGCGCTACGCGCATGCCCACCAGCCGGTAGAGCATATTCTTCAGCGGCATGCTCGGCGAGTAGCGGGCGAGCTGGATGAGCGCGGCGTTGCGGGCGACACGGGCGTAGCCCCCCGTGAGCTGCGAATAGTACCAGAGCGCGTTATGGGGGCCGGGCGAAGGATGGATGGCGAGGCGATTCTTGCGGCCAACGCTGGTGTCTACCCCGGCGGTTGAGGGCTTGTCGGTGCGCTCCATACGGCTCCTCACGGCGTTTGTCGCGCCGCCAGTGTATCATAGGACGGGCGACTCGTTGGAAGCGCCCTGTTGCAGACGCCAATGCGGCCAAGCCATTGTGGTCAGCCGTTAGCAAGGATGTGTCCGTGAAAATCTACACGCGCACGGGTGATGCCGGTGAGACGGGGCTATTCGGGGGCGAGCGAATCTCCAAAGACTCGCTGCGCGTCCACGCCTACGGCACCGCCGATGAGTGCAACGCCGCTGTGGGTTTGGCCCGCGCCGCTGGGCCAGACGAGGCACTCGACGACCTGCTCGCCAAGGTGCAGAACCAACTCTTTGTGGTGGGCGCCGACCTAGCGACCCCCGGCGAGAACGCCAATGTTGCGCGGATTGGCGAGGCCGAGGTGGCCTTCCTCGAATTGGCGATTGACCATCTGGAGTCGGGGCTTGAGCCGCTGCGGCAATTCATTCTGCCAGGTGGGACGCCGGTGGCAGCGCATTTGCATCTGGCGCGCACGATCTGCCGCCGCACCGAGCGCTGGACGGTCAGTCTGGCCCAGGCCGAGCCGGTGAGTCCGGCGGTACTCACCTATCTGAACCGGCTCTCGGATTTCCTCTTCGTCGCGGCGCGGGCAGCCAATGCGCTATCCGGGTCTACCGATGTGCCGTGGGTTTCGCCCCGACAGGCGGCGCAGCGTTAGGGCACCACGCAAAGACAAGGTTTCAGGTGTCGGGTTTCAGGTGTCAGGCCGAACGCATCAGCAAGCTCTGTGCGTGCCCAAACAGTAAAGCATTCACGAACCTTGTCAAAGCCGCAAAGCCGCAAGGTGTCTTTATGGTGCGCTCGGACTGAAACCTGAAACCTAGCACCTGAAACCTGTCCTAGCGCTTATGCCACAGATAGACCGGCGCTGGCCCCAGATTGACTTTCAGGCGCCCGTCTTGGGCGGGGAGGGTGCGGTCGGCCCCGCCCCGCTCAATCTGGCGGGCTGAAGGTGCGCTCGTCGCCAAATTGACGCGGGCGCTCGGTGGCGACCAAAGGATGTCAAGCGCCTCGCCGCCCCGCTCAAGGCGCAGGTCGTAAACCTCGTGGCCGCTGATGACGCTCAGGTCGTCGAGCCAGATCGTGCCCGCGCCCGTAAAACTATCAACCTGATCATCAAGAATCAGCGCCTGAAGCGCGACGGGGAAGGCGAGGCGTCGGCTGCTGCCGGGCACGATCACATTCCCCGGCTCGACCTCGCCGCCGATAGGGGTACGCAGAAAGTGCCACCCCGGCGCACCGGCTGGCCCCAGGACGAACTGAAGCACCTTGCCCTCGGCGTCGCGGAGCCAGATCTTCACCCCGTTGGTGCTGCCGTCGCCGTAGACCCACGCGCCAATCGCGTAGGGCTGCCCCGGCAGCGGAAGGGGCTGCTCGCGCTCGAAGGCGACGTAGTCGTTTTGGCGCGTGGTGAAGCTGTAGCTCAGCTCGGCGGCACCTTGGCCGCGATAGGCGCGTGTACTCGGGCGCAAGGTGCCGTTGGGCTGGCTCACCCGCCGCCAGCCGCCCACGCTCTCGAAGCTGGTGAGCACTTGCTGCTCGAACAGATCGCGCCGCGTGAGGTACTTGGCACCCACGATCTGCTGGTTCAGCGTGCGGAGGGCCGCGAACGCAGGCTTGCGCTGGCTGTAGTCGGTGCGCCCGCCGCCTTGCCTGACCAGCCCGTATGGGTTGCCAGGGTCATCCTTGAAGCTATACCAGAACACCCGCTCGACCCCCGCCTCCCAGAGCATCAGCAGCGCACGCACCAGATAGCTGGCCTGCACCTCCTCGTCGGTGTGGCCCGCAGAGTCACGGTCGCTCGGCCCGCTGGCCCAGCCTAGCTCGGTGGCCCAGATCGGCTTTTCGCCATACTGGCGGGCGATGGCCCGCACGCCGTCGGTCGCTGCGGCCAGATTTCCGTCCTCGGGGCTGTATGGGTTTACATAAGGGTGAATAGCAAGAATATCAAAACTATCCCAGCCGCCGTACTCGGCCACACTGCGGAGGAAGGTGGTGTCGTACGGGTTGAGGCCGCCGATCAGAATGCGGGCGTCGGGATCGACCTCACGGATCACCGCCGCAACACGGACGAGCATGGTGGTGTACGCGGCGGCATCAGGGGCGGGCCGCCAGAAGATCGTGCTATCCGGCTCGTTCCAGATCTCCCAATAATGGACATAGCGACGATAGCGTGTGACGACACCGCGCACATATTTGACGAAGGCGTCGGGGTCGGGGGCGTAGTATGAGACATCGTTGGGCGTATCGGCGCTGAAGGGCGTCGCCCAGCCAACCGACGGGCCGAGGACGCCAAGGACGTTGATGTTGCGGCTGAGCAGGGCGCGCATCGCGGCATCGGTGAACGTCCAGTCCCAGCTTTCGGGGCGCGGCTGCACCCGATGCCAGTGGAAGTCCTCACGCGCCCAGGTGACGCCGAGTTCGCTCACCAGGGCGGCGGGCACGTCCATGGTTGAGGGGTCAGGGTAACGGGTGGCGAGATGCGTGTTTAGCCCGAAGGAGGGTGGTGCGGCAGGGCTGAGTACGGGGAGGGCTGCGGGCAGCGCAGGGGCAGACCGGGGCGCAGTGGCGCCGGTGAGCAACAGGATCGCGAGCAGTGCGAGCGGGAGTGCCAGTCGCGAGTGTCGCGCTACGGTGGTGCGGATGGGGCGCGGGATCACGGTCATGCGGTGCCTACATGCGTGCGGGCGGTTCGCCTCAGGATAGCCCATCTTAGGGTATCAGGCAACAGCGAACGGCCCGCGCCTGGAGCCACGTAGCGCTCATCTTCTTGTCGAACCCTGTGCAATCAGCTATAATTGCAGTGACCCCGGCATGGAACGTCTTTCCCGCCCCACCGCCTCATGGTGCGATGCGTTATGGCGCAACCGGCATGAGCGCAAGGGAGCCTTTCGTGAGCATGACCTCAATCGTGCTTGTCCATGACCACGCCCTCTTCCGCGAGGGCTTGCGGCATCACCTCGCGGCGCTGCCTGATTTTCGGATCGCGGGCGAGGCGAGCAATGGACAGCAGGCCATCCAGTTGGTTGACTATGCCGACCCCGATCTCGTGTTGATGGAGGTAGATCTCCCCGGTGTGAATGGCCTTGAGGTTTCGCGTGTGCTTAAACGCACGCACCCCCACGTTGGCATTGTGCTGTTCAGCAGCGCGATGGATGGTGCCCACGTTGTGAAGGCGATTAGAGCCGGTGTCGCCGCCTATTTGCCCCGCAATATCGAGTGGCCGCCCCTGCTCCAGACGCTTACCGAGGTGCGGCGTGGCGAGTACCCAATCAACGATCTGGTTCTCTCGCTGCCCGAGGTGGCCTCCCAGGTGCTTTCCGCCTTTCGTCAGATGGTCGTCGATGAAGACACCGAGAACGTCTACTCGCCCCTCTCGCCCCGCGAGATTGAGGTCATCGAGCTGATCGCCGCCGGTCGTACGAACAAAGAGATCGCGTTCCATCTCGATATTAGCAACCAGACGGCCAAGAATCATATCTCCTCAATCCTACGCAAGCTGGCAGTCAACGACCGTACGCAGGCTGTGGTCTACGCAATGCGCCGTGGCTGGATCAAGGTGGTGCTGCCTGGCGACTAGTCGCGTCAGCTAAAGCGTTTTTCAGCGGGGCACCGCCTCGCTCCCCCTCCCCCTTATGACGTTACACAGACTCTCGCGCGCCGTGTCCGCGCTCACCCTGATTGGTCTGGTGATTCTCACCGGGTGTGATCTTACCTCCGCCGGTGTGACCGAGGGCATCACCAACGTCCAGACCATTCAGGCGCTCACCCCGTCGCCGACCCTTTCGCCGACCGTCACCAACACGCCCGAACCCACGGCCACCGCCACATCCACGGTTGGGCCGACACCTACGGCGACGAATACCCCCCTGCCCTCGGCCACGCCGCTGCCGCCAACGCCCACGCCCAATCCGGCGCTGGTCGGCTTCAGCTTCTGCGATCAGCACGCTGGCCCCACTGATGGCCTCTTCTCGGCCCGCATGGCTGAGGTGGTCGCCAACGGAACCCCGGCCTACGAGCAGGTGGTGTTGCGCTTCGAGCTTGGTGACGGCTCGGCCCCCCTGGGTGCTACGGCTGCATGTCTTGGCCCCGCTGGTGTGGCCGCTACTGACCCGAACCAAGCCGCCCCCTATGCGCTCAGCGTGCATCTGCCCGGCTGGCTGCACGATGAGCGCTACGCGGCCTCGCCGATCACCCAGACTTTGAGCTTCACCGGCACGCGCACGATTACGAGCGCCCGCATCATCCCCGCGCCAACCTCCGACGCTGGCGCGACGCTGCTGTTTGGCCTAAGTGAGCCGCTGCCCTTCCGCCTAACCATCGAGCGGAATCCTACCCGTCTGGTACTCGCCGTTGCCCATAATTCGCCCATTGTCGCCTCAAGCGACCAACTGCGCGTGGTCGCTGGCGGCGGTAAGCCGACGCTCTCAGCACCATTCTTCGCCCTCTTCGATGGCGATATTTGGCGGATTGAGGCCGCTGCGAAAGGCACCAGCCCTGGCCTCACACCTGGCCTCGCTGGGGCCACCAACCTCACGAACTCGCCTGAAACCGAGACCCAGATGGCCGTTAGCCCCGATGGGGCAATGGTCGCCTTTTGCCGCGCCGCCCCTGGCCTCGACCCGGCTGATGCCGAGTTGCCTGTGCCCAGCACCCTCTGGCTGATGGATGCCGCTGGTAAAAATCCCCACCCCATCGCCCAGGTCGGGGTCAGTTGTGCCGATCCGGCCTTTAGCCCTGATGGGGCAACGCTCGCCTTTGCGGTTGATGAGACAGGGGCCACCCCTGTCCAGCGGGCCATCTACACCGTGGCGGCGACTGGTGATCAGCCGCGTCGGCTCAGCGAGGGTCTCGACGAATGGAGTCGCTTCGCGCCCCAGTGGCTGAAGGGCGGCGACCTCGTCTTTGCTGCCGCCGCTCAGGATGGGCGCAGCACGATCTTCCTGCGGCGGGCCAGTGGTGAGGTGGTTGATGTTGGGGCAACTGCCTTCGCTGATGCGCCTACCGCCCCGTCCTACGCTGCCCTTGGGCACCCCTTGGCCGCCCGTGATGGCAGCCGCTTCGCGGTCGAGGCGCTGCGTGGCGATGCCCCCGGCTCCGACTTAATCATCTTCGACGCCAATGGGGCGCTGCTTGAGGTGATCGGTGCCCAGCGTATCGTGCCCCCGCCACCCACACCTACGCCTACGGCCTCCCCAACCCCAACGCTCACCCCAACTCCGATCATCACCGGCACCGGCACGGTGACCAGCACCGGCACGGTGACCAGCACCGGCACGGTGACCAGCACCGGCACGGTGACCAGCACCGGCACGGTGACCAGCACCG
>CAIWXH010000685.1 GCA_903916565.1 uncultured Oscillochloris sp.
CTGACCCGACCGATGTCAGCGTGCCGAACCCGTATCGCTATGAGGGAATCGGTCTGCGCCCCGGCCAGCTTGTGCGCTGGTACGATGCGGTGCGCGACTACGCCTGGGAGCAAGGGTTCGACTGGATCGCCAAGATCGCGCATACCGAGGAGGCGACTGGTGGTGCGGAGGGCGCGGAGCAGCGGTGGCGGATGACGACGACATGGCTAGCCCTACCACCAAGCACAAACGCTACGGATATTCGCGCCCATAAGTCCGATCTTTGGAGCACGGGCTATTTGGTGGCGCTGAACCCGGCCCTGGTGCAATACAGCGCCGAGCTTGGGCTGCTGTTGCTGTCGGGCACTGCGCCAGCACCTGAGTCGCCGCCGACCGCGAGTAAAGGTGGCCGCGAAGATTACGGCCCGATCCAGCACGAGAGCTACGCGGAGCATATCGCGGGCCTCTACAAGTTCTACTTGCAGCACCAGCGTGACCGCACAGCGGCGGTGCGGCGACGCCTGGAACTGCGGCTTGGATTGAGCGACGGCGCACTCGACCGGGCCATCCGCCTAACGTTCGCCGTCCACGATCTCGGCAAGCTGGATCAGGCTTGGCAGTCTTGGGCGCATCGCTGGCAGGCGCGGGTGGCGCAGCTTCGGCAGCAGCCTGAACTTGCCTTCACATCTGGGTATATGGCCGCCCACACCGATTTCGACTCGCAGGATGCGCGTGAGCGCAAGGCGCAAGGGGAGATTCGCCCGCCGCGCCCACATCACGCCACCGAGAGCGCCCGCGCAGGGCGCGACCTCGTCGCCGCCGTGTCTGAGGGCAATGACTCGCTCCACACGGCGATCATGAGCGCGATCATTTGCCACCACAGCGCACACCTACGTACCGACCACGGGAAGTTCACACCCGCCGAGGGTGCGAAGTCGGCTTTCTACGATGCCTTGCGCGCCGTTGAACTTTTTGAGGATCAGGCGCTGCGTGCGTCGGGCGCGCGCGTCGCCTGGGCGGGCTTCAAGCAAGAGGAGGGGTTAAGTGAGGACGTAATCAATGTGGGCCGCAGCGCCGACGTGCTGCTCTATCTGTTCCTGGTGCGTATCCTGCGTTTGGCCGACCAAGGGTCGCAGGAGTTCTAGTCCGTTAGTCAACTGCCACTGCGTACCAGCATAGTAGAAGAGAAGGGAGACATTGCTTGACCACAACACTCTACATTCCCGTCACGACGACGCCAATGGCGGCGCTGCTGGCGGGGCACGGGCTGGCTGGCTGGCTGGCCCAGCTTGGAAAGGATGTGACTGGCGACGCCGTAGATGTTCGCGTCGCCAACCTCGGCCAGGGCGTGGCCGTGAGTGCGTCGGCGGCGCTCAATCCAGATCAGGTGCGGCCCAACCACTACCAGCAGCCAGATCTGCACTGGATTCTGACCGCGAAGAACGCTCCGGCACCCAAAGGCGTTGCCGTGCTGGACTACGAGGCGGAGCGGAAGCACAACACCGCCTACTATGACCGACTCAAGATCATGCGTAAGACCGGGATTGACCTTCGCAAGCTGCCGCAGGATGAGCGCACTGCGCTGGAGCAACAGGCACCGCACGCCTACTGGCCTGCCGCCGCAATCATCAACCAGATGAGTGCGCTCAATGCGTACAACAAGGCGGTGGAGCGCTGGGCGGCCTGCGCCTCGGTCTACCCTGAGCTGGTAGCGATTATCTGGACAATGACCAGCGGCCAGCCGGGCGCGGTTGAGCAGGCAATGGACGCTTGGGAGCGTCTGGCGAAGCAGCACGGCCTAGAGAAGAACCCGCTGCTCTCGGCGACCCAGGTGGTCAACCCCGAGCAGGGCAAAGGGGCCAACCGGGCCAAGGCCGACGCGCTGACCATTGGCGGGCAGGAGAGTTTCTGGTTGCTGGAATACTTCAAGTATGCTGGACTCTTTCGGGGCGCACTGCCGCGCACCGTGCAGGGTCGCAAGGATCGCAAGACCTACGTGCTGGTACCCGCTGCTGGCGGAATCGAGTTGGAGTGGCATAAGAGAGCATTCGCCACCTTCCAGAAAGAGTTCTGGGCCAACAGCGCGATCAAGATGGACATCCTCATCTCGCTGCGCTACACCACCTTGATGCTTGGTGACTGGGAGGGTGCCCAACGCAGCACTGGTCGTCGCCGCCGCCCCTCAGACTATGTGGCGGGCTTTGCCGTCGCCTCCTACAAAGATCTCGGCAGCGCCGTGGCGGTGATGAACGTGTCGATGATCGGGCTGCCCGACTGGGTTCAGTGGCCGGAGAACGCCGACGCGGTTCAGCCGATCCAGCAAGCAGTCGAGGATCACCAGCGGATCATCGCCGCGCTCGACGAGTCGAAGGGCGAGGAAGATCGACTGTTGCGCGACTACCGCGACTTCCTGACGAGTAGTGACCCCGCATTGCGCGCTTTCTTTGCCTTTACCACCGGCTACGCCGGTCACGTTATCCGCAAGTTGAGCAAACGACAGCGGGTGCGCCGCCTGACGCTCACGAACCTGACGGAGATTATTATGGCTCAAGAGTCCGCCCGGCCACAGAAGCTCAAGCTCAAACCGATTATCGACAATCTCGGCTTTCAGCACATCGCCAGCGCGATCCGCCAGGCCACGGTGCAGCAGCAGTTCTACAAGACCGAGCGGAACGACAACACCTATGATGTGCGCTACGGCTTGGCCGACGAACTGCTGCGCCACGCACGCGACAGCCGCGAGTTCCTACGCGCCCTAAGTGAGTTTCTCACCGACTTCAATAAAGAGAATGCGCGGGTGATGGAGCGTGCCAAGGGCAAGGGCTACCGTAAGCGCATCCCCATTTCCACCGAAGATTTCGCCCAGCTTACTGAGCTAATCGACGACTACGACGCGCAGACGGTCGCCAGCATGCTGATCGCCTTCGGCTATGCCCGCGATGTGCGTGCCGAGGAGCCGTCTGAGCCGGGTATTAGCCAGAGCGCCGACACATCGGATTCGCAGGACGAGCAGAGCGATACCAGCGACGAAGGGCCTTTCTAGCTACCAGGAGAATTATTTCTATGCCGACCCCGATCTATTCGCTCTCACTCGCGATCAACGCCACGTTGGACATGCATAACCTCAACAACGAGGGCAGCGAGGGCAATCAACTCCAGACCCGCATGGTCGATGTGATTGGCGCTGACGGTGGCCTCTATAGCGTCAACGCGATCAGCGGCGATATGTTGAAGCACATCCAGGCTGAGTATTTCTACAACCTGGCCCGCGAGCGCGGCATGCCGCTTTGCGCCGGCTGCCGGATGTTCAACCCGAACCGAATCAACGCTGATGCAGCGTTCCTATCCAGCTCGAAGGAGCAGAAGTTGAGCGACGCGCAGACTTTGGATGCGCTACTGCGAACCTGCGCGATGGATGATACCGCCGGTATCCTGATCACCGAGGGTGGGCGCTCCATTCCACGCAAGAGTGTGGTCGAGTTTGGCTGGGCCGTGGGTATCCCCGACGCGACTCGCGAGGGTCATAATCAAAGCTTCTTCCATGTGAAGTACGCACCCGAGCGCGGTGAGAGTCAGCGCTCGCAGGATGCGACGAAGCGGGTCAAGCCAAAGGGTGCCGAGGGCGAGGAGGAGCGCACCGGCGGTGCAAACCTCCAGCAGGCGATTTTTCATCGCCCGGCCAACAGTGGCAAGTACGCGATTGTCTGCAACCTAGAGCTGGCCCGCGTCGGCTATAACGACATCACCCACCGCTACGCGATCTCGCCCGAGGAACGGGCGCGACGTTGTGCCGCACTGCTAGAGAGCGTCCTGCACACGTTCGTGCAGCTCAACGGCGCGATGCGCTCGGCCCAGTTGCCGCACCTTGTGGCCCTGGAAGGCGCGTTGGCCTATTCCACCAAGATGCTCCCGGCCCCGCTCGTCAGCCCGATCACCGAAGACTACGCCGCCCAGATGGCCGCGATTGGCAAGCACCTTGGTGGCGGGAGCGGTGTGACGGTCAATGGGTTCGGCTCACTTGGCGCGCTGGCTGAGCAGTTTGGCACCCTAATTGGCGCGGGCGAGCCGTACCGCATGCCTGAGGCGTAGGAGCGACTCGTATGTGGACTGTCGCACAGTATCTACCGGCAGCGCTCTTCTCGCTCAAGCCGGCCACCGCAACCTCGTCGGGGGGCAAGACCCTGATTTGCCCGACGCCCTTCGCGCTGAAGATGGCGCTGCTCGATGCCGCCCTGCGTACGCGCGGGGCGGCGGGGGGCAAACCACTCTGGAAAGATATTCGCGATCTGCGCCTGATGCTCAGGCTTCCCGTGCAGGTTGCGGTCATTAACACCTTCACCAAAATCGTGCGCCCGAAAAAGAACGGCGCAAGCGATGATGACGGCACCGGCCTGCTCACCCCGTTTGGCAGCACCATCGCCTATCGTGAGTACGTCTCGTTTGGCGGTGCTATCGGCCTCGCCTTGCAATCCGCCTCGGGCGAGGCGTTGCCAAAATCACTAGCCGAACTGCTCTACCACATCACCTACCTGGGCAAGCGGGGCGGCTTCATGCAGCTCCTCGCCCCGCCGGAACCCCAGGAGGATATGACGCTTGGCTCAGATGGGGGCTGGGTGACGCTTACGGCGGATCAAGCCAGCTTCAGCTTTGAGGGTACCCTCCAACTGCTCGATGACTGTAGCCCGAAGCTTACCTTTGATCAGGTCGATATCTACAGTGACAAGCGCATGACTCTAGGCAAGGATCGTATCCTGCGGCATATCGTCCTACCCTACCGGCTGGCCCGCAGCAGCCGAGGGTTCAGCCTCTACCAGAGGATCATATGACCCTCACCACGCACCACTTAGAGTTCACCGCCGTCGCTGCCACCCCGGTCGAGCTGGACGCCCAGGCCGGGGCGCAGGTGCGCGGCGCGCTGGTCGAGGCGCTGTGGGGCCGCTTTTGTGCCAATCATGCCGCCCCCACATGCGGTGCATGTCCGCTGCTGCGGGTCTGCCCAGTCGCCGCCTTGATCGCGCCGATGCGCGAAGAGGGCGAGACTGGCGGCGAGCAGCGCCCCCGCCCCTATGTTGTGCGCCCGCCGGACGCGCCCCGCCGCTACGACCCTGGCGATTCGCTGCGCTTCCAGCTCGGCCTCTTCGGCCCCGCTGCCCTGCTTTTTCCCTATGTGGTCATGGCCGCCCAGGGCGTCGAGCAGGGCGGCATGGGGCGCCGCCTGCCCGAGAACGGTGGTCAGCGCGGGGCGCTGCGTCTGACCGAGATTGCCGCCGTTAGTCCACTAGGCACCGACCGCCAGATCCTCTATCAGTCTGACCAGCACCACGTGCAGTCGCCGGGTTTGCCTGTGACCGCCGCCGAGGTGGTCGCCGCCGCCGAGGCGCTGCCCGCCGACCGGCTTACGCTGCACTTCCTCAGCCCACTGCGCCTGATCGAGCGCGGCCAGTTGATGCACACCTTCGCCCTGCGCCCCTTCGTGCAGCGCCTGAAAGAGCGCCTCGACCAACTGGTCACGGCCTACGGCGATGGGACGACCCTGCCACGCCTCGACTTTGACGCGCTGGCCGAGGCGGTGCGTGTGCCCCACGACGCCACCCGCTGGGTCGATCTCGTTAACTATTCCTCGCGTCAGCGGCGCGGTCTGCCCCTGGGCGGTCTCGTCGGCGCGGTGACGCTCGCTGGCGACCTGCCCCCGTCGCTGCGGACGCTGCTGGTCTGGGGGAGCCTCATCCACGTCGGGAAGAATTGCGTCAAAGGCGATGGTTGGTATCGCATCGGCGTGGACTGACCACCTTCGGCTCGTGCGAGAGCACGCGCACTTTACCAATTAGCCCTCTTTTTCTTCGGCTCGTGCGAGAGCGCGACGGGCATCGGTGCCCGCCCGAGATTGTTCCATAGAGGATGCGATCATGCACTTGATTGTCGAGCAGATTGGCAGTTTCATCTCCAAGCACCAGGGTCGCCTGCGGGTCGAGAAGGGGAAGGAACGCCTAGCCGAGGTGCCCCTGCTGCACCTAGAGCAGGTGCTTATTTGTAGTAATGGCGTGGCCCTCAGCAGCGACGTGGTGCGCGCCTGCTGCAAAGAGGGCATTCCCATCCACTTCCTCAACGGGCGCGACGGTGACGATTACGGCACTTTGGTGCATAGCGGTCTCAGTGGCATGGCCCTGACGAAGCGAGCGCAGTTGCGCGCCTACGAGCAGGAGCGCGGTCTCGATCTGGCCCGCGCGTTCGCCACCGGCAAGGTGCAGAGTCAGGCCAATTTGCTGCGCTACATCGCCAAATATCGCAAAGAGGCCGACCCAGATCTGCACGCCGCCCTCACCACCGCCGCCACCGAGGTTCTCGACGCCCTGCATGCCCTGGCGCGGGTGACGGGCGAACTGGGTGAGGCGACCCGCGCGGCGCTGATGGGTGCCGAGGGCCGTGCGGCGGCACGCTATTGGCAAGCCCTTGCCCCGGTACTGCCCGCCGAGTTAGGCTGGCCGGGACGTGAAACTCAAGGTGCGGGCGACCGATTCAACCAGGCGTTGAACTACGGCTACGCCGTCCTGCGCTCCCAGGTGCGGCAGGCGCTGTTGCTGGCCGGACTGGAGCCGATGGCCGGTTTCCTGCACGCCGACCGCCCCGGCAAGCCTTCGCTGACCCTCGACCTGATCGAAGAGTTCCGCCAAGCGGTGGTGGATCGCACCCTCATCGGCCAAGTCAACCGGGGCGTCGATCTCGTCCAGCAGGAGGACGGCCTGCTCGATGCGACCACCCGTAAGCGCATCGTCGAGAAGCTGTTGGAGCGTATGGAGTCGACCGAGCCGTACTTGGGCAAGCGCCAGCCGCTGCGTCACATCCTTCAACTGCAAGCGCGACAGATTGCCACCTATGTGCGCGGCGAGCGTGAGGTCTACACGCCCTTTGTGATGGGGTGGTAGCCATGCAGTGTCTACTCATCTACGACATCCCCGACGACAATGCACGCACGAAGGTGGCTGACGCCTGCCTAGACTACGGGCTGTTGCGCGTGCAGTACAGCGCGTTTCGCGGCGACCTGAGCCGCACACACCAGCGCGAACTCTTCGGCGAGATCCGCAAGCGGCTAGGCAAAAAGCCAGGAAACATCCAACTCTTCCCCCTCGACGAGCGGAGCTGGGCGGGGCGGCGCGAGATTGCCCAGGGGGAGGGGCGCGATGGATAGCTACACCTTCGAGGTCACGGATCTCAAGCAGTGGGCCTACTGTCCACGGGTGGTCTACTACCGCTACTGTCTGCCAGACGTGCGGCCCGTGACCACGCTGATGGCGACGGGCATCGCCAGTCACCAGGACGAGGGTGCCCGCGAAGAACGGCGCTCATTACGACCCTACGGGCTGACAGAGGGTGAGCGGGCCTTCGACCTCACGTTGCACTCGGCGCAATTGGGGGTGCGGGGGCGGCTCGACCTTGCGATTGCGGTGCCGACGCGGGCCGCACCGAGGGCCGAGGCCGTGGTGGTGGAGTACAAGGACAGCGAGCGGGCGGCGGGGACGCACTTCAAGCTCCAACTGGCAGCGTACGCGCTACTGCTAGAGGAAGCGTGGGGGCTGCCGGTACGACGCGGCTTCTTCTACGCCATCCCGACCCGGCAGGTCGAGCCAGTGACGATCACGGCGGCGCTCCGCCGCAAGGTCGTGCAGACAGTGCATGCCCTACGGACAGCAGTAGTCGGCGAACAGATGCCGGAGGCACCAGAGAGTCGGCGGCCATGCGTAAGCTGCGAGTTCCGCCGCTTCTGCAATGACGTGGTCTGAACAGGCCCAAAACCGGCGCGGTGAGCGTCCCATTCGCAACTCGCCGCACCGATGATAAAAAGCAGCGCCGGTCGCAAGCAAGTGTCGGAGTTTCTCGACCGCTCTAGGGCATCGTGACACGATTCTACCGCGTTCGCAACTTGACACGGTTTTGGCGCAAAAACCAAGTTGCGAGCAACTGCGGCCAATGCTATCATAGGGGGCGATCAGTGAGCCGCCAGAAACGCCCAGGAAGCACGAAAGGCGCGGCATACGTCTGAGATGACCTGTGGGCACCCCGCGAATGGCGGGCCGCAGCCCCTACGATCCGCCAGAGGATACTGAAACACCGAGTACGGTTACAACGCAGAGTAGAAACCGTCCCGCAGCCCCTACGATCCGCCAGAGGATACTGAAACTTTCGGGGGCGCGTCACCCGCTGCTTGCCACGCATGCCGCAGCCCCTACGATCCGCCAGAGGATACTGAAACTACTGCGGCGCGCCCTGCGTACAGGCCGGGGCGCTGCCCGCAGCCCCTACGATCCGCCAGAGGATACTGAAACTCTCGATTGTGTTTGATTACGTCACAGACTGGGGGACCGCAGCCCCTACGATCCGCCAGAGGATACTGAAACAGGAAATACAGCAGCGTTAACAATACCTTCGCCAATTATCGAGTGAGCGCGTCAGCAGGGAGCGGGTGGATACGCCCAAGCCCCGTAACCTGTGCCAGAAGCCGCTGCAATAAACCCGGCTCTGGTTTTTCCGGAAGGAGTTTAATCACTTCCTCCGCATA
>CAIWXH010000686.1 GCA_903916565.1 uncultured Oscillochloris sp.
CGCACGCCCGGTGGCTGAAGCCACGGGCGACGCGGTGCGAAGGCCGCCTGCGCGGCCTGCCTCAGCCTGCGAAGGCAGGCTTCGCCATACCTAGCCGGGGACTTCAGTCCCCCGGCGGGCGACGTTGCAACCGCCTATCGTACACGATCTTATTGATTTGCCCGGTGGCTGAAGCCACGGGCGACGCGGTGCGAAGGCCGCCTGCGCGGCCTGCCTCAGCCTGCGAAGGCAGGCTTCGCCATACCTAGCCGGGGACTTCAGTCCCCCGGCATGCGCTGCGTCGCGGCAGCCTCGCGGGCGCGCAGCAGCGGCAGCTCCAGGCTATCCCAGAGCGCCTGGTAGCTGGCCTCGATCACATTCTGCGACGCGCCGATGGTTGACCAGCGCTCCTCGCCACGGGCGCTCTCGATCAGCACGCGGGGCGTGGCGGCGGTGCCACGGTGCGCGTCAATAATTCGCACCTTGTAGTCCACCAGGCGCACCTCGGCCAGCAGCGGGTAGTGCGGCAGCAGCGCCTTGCGAATCGCGCCGTCGAGCGCGTGCACCGGGCCGTCGCCCTCGGCGGCGGTGTGGCTGATCTCGCCGCCGACGCGCACCTTCACCGTCGCCTGCGAGGCGATGTCGTGGTCGCCGCGCTTCTCGACAATCACGGTGAAATCGAGCAACTCGAAGGGCGGCGTGTAGTCGGCGGCGCTGCGCCGCACCAGCATCTCGAAGCTGCCTTCGGCGGCCTCAAACTGGAAGCCGCGATGCTCCAGTTCTTTAATCCGCTGCACGAGCTTCTGTTCGCCACCGTCGAGCCGCAGCCCCAACTCGTCGGCGCGCATACGGATATTGCCCCGGCCCGCCAACTCACTGACCACAACGCGCTTCTGATTGCCGACAAGCTCCGGGTCAATGTGCTGGTAGCTGGCCGCGACCTTCGCGATAGCAGCGACGTGAATGCCGCCCTTGTGCGCGAAGGCGCTGTGCCCGACGTAGGGCGCGTGCTGGTCGGGGTTGAGGTTGGCGATGGCGGCGACGATGTTCGAGACTTCGCTCAGGCGGCGCAGTTGTTCGGGGGCGACGCAAGCGTAGCCAAGCTTGAGCTGAAGGTTGGCGATTAGCGGAATGAGATCGAGGTTGCCGCAGCGCTCGCCGTAGCCGTTAATCGTGCCCTGCACCTGGGCGGCACCTTCGGCGACGGCAGCCAGCGCATTCGCCACGGCCAGCGCACCATCGTTATGCGGGTGAATGCCAAGCGTGATCTGGTCGCCGACGTGGGCGCGCACCGCCCTGACAATCGCCGCGATCTCACCGGGCAGCGCACCGCCGTTGGTGTCGCACAGGGCGAGCGAGTCGGCCCCGGCCTGCGCGGCGGCGCTAATCGTCGCCAGCGCGTAGTCGCTATTCAGCTTAAAGCCGTCGAAGAAATGCTCGGCGTCGTAGACCACCTCTTTGCCCAGCGCTTTGAAGTAGGCCACGCTGTCGGCAATCATCGCCAGATTTTCGGCAAGGGTCGTCTCGATCACCTGCTCGACGTGCAGCACCGAACTTTTGCCGACCAGCGTGACGACCGGCGTTTCCGCCGCGACTAGGGCGCGAATGTTGGCATCGGTGGCGCACTGCCCGCCCGCGTGACGAGTGGCACCGAAGGCGGCGACACGGGCGTGGCGCAACCCCAGCGTCTTAACGCGCACGAAAAACTCGGCGTCCTTGGGGTTCGAGCCGGGCCAGCCGCCCTCGATGTAGTGGACGCCCAGCTCATCAAGCGTGCGGGCGATCTTCAGCTTGTCCTCAACCGAAAGAGAGAGACCCTCGCGCTGCGTGCCGTCGCGAAGGGTGGTGTCATAAAGGAGAATCTGCACAATGGTGCTCCGCTACCCTTTCCAGCGGGGGTAGCTGCCGAAAACCTTGAACATGCCCGTATGCGCCGTAATGCGCTCCAGGGCGCGACTGACGTGCGGCTCCTCGCGGTGGCCGTTCACGTCAACCAGAAAAATGTACTGGCCGAGTACCGCCTTCGACGGGCGCGACTCCAGCTTGGTCATGTTGATCTGCGCCTCAGCCAGTTCGTGCAACACGCCGACCAGCGAGCCAGCGCGATCCTCGCTGAAGCCGAAGCAAAAGCTCGTCTTGTCGTCGCCGGTGGGCGCGTGGTCGTGCTGCGCCAGCGCGACAAAGCGCGTGACGTTGCCCAGGTTGTCGGCGATGTCACGGGCCAAAATCGTCGCCCCAGTCAGTTCGGCGGCGCGCAATGTGCTGATGGCGGCGGCGGGGCGCTCGTCGGCAAGCGCCTCGGCGGGGGCGGCGCTGTTCGAGAGCGAGGCGACTGTGGCGACTCCCGGCAGACAGCGCTCGACGAACTTGCGACACTGGCCCAGGCTCTGCGGGTGCGCGTACAGCACCTTCACCTCTGAGAGGCGCACCCCGGCGCGAGTGACGAGGTATTGTCGAATCGGGATGACAATCTCGCCCCCGATCTTCAGGCTCGTCTCGTGGATCAGCATGTCAAGCGTATAGGTGACGCTGCCCTCCAGCAGATTCTCAATCGGCAACACGCCAACCGTCGCCGCGCCCGTCTCGATGGCGGTCACCACAGCGGGGATGCTGGCGAGTGGCAGCAGGCTCGGGTCAGGCTGCCCGCCAGCGTAGGCGCGGGCCGCCTCTTCGCTGAAGGTGCCCGGTGGGCCAAGGTAGGCGATGGTGTGCATAAAAGTTTATAGCTTCCGGGAAGCTAGAAGCTTCCCGGAAGCTTCTAGCTTCCCAGACATTCCTGTAGGGTTGCGCGGTGATTTTCGTACGGCACGGAGCGCAGCAACACATGGTTCGGCCTTCGTGACCTTCGTGCGCTTCGTGGTACAAAACCTGCCGCGCATTTCCGCCGATGTGTCCTAAGCGGCGGCATACCCAGCGGCGTACGCAACCGCCTCAGCCTTGATGCGCTCCTGGCGGGCGGCGAGCATCTTGTTCAGCGCGGTCATGTAGGCGTTCGCGCAGGCCACGATGGTGTCGGTATCCACCCCATAGCCGCTGAAAATCTCCTGGGTGACGCGCCGCCCCGTCAGGCTGACCGTGGTGCTGGTGCTGTCGCCAAGCTGCTCAGTTGGCTCGTGGTCGGCGACACCCTGCTCACGGATGCGTACCGTCACCTCGGCCACGGCGTCGAGGCCCGCCGTAATCGCGTTGATCGAGAACTCCATCAGCTCATTGGGGCGCTGAATAATCCGGTTAATCGCCTTGTAGATCGCGTCCACCGGGCCGGTGCCCTGGCCGCTCTCGACATGCACCTGCTCGCCGGGGCCAATCAGGCGCACCGTCGCCGTGGGAATCTGCCCCGTGCCCGAGAAATACTGCACATGGTCGAGCCGGTAGATCGCGGGGGTGTGCTGCAACTCGCCCGCCACCAGCGCCTCAATGTCGCGGTCGTCAACGCGCTTCTTGCGGTCGCACAGCTCCTTGAAGCGTGTGAAGAGGTGCTGAAACTCCTCCTCGTTCTCCAGCGCAACACCCATCGCGTGCAGCTTGGTGCGGAAAGCGTGCCGCCCCGAGTGCTTGCCCAGGATCAGCTCGTTGCCATCCAGGCCGACGGTCTCGGCGCTCATAATCTCGTAGGTCTGGCGATGCTTCAGCACCCCATCCTGGTGAATGCCCGACTCGTGGGCGAAGGCGTTGGCGCCGACAATCGCCTTATTCGGCGGCACCGGCACGCCAATAAAGCGGCTCACCAGACGCGAGGCGCGGGAAATCTCGGTGGTGTTGACCTGCGTCTGCACGCCGTAGAACTGGCCCCGCGTATGAATCGCCATCACGACCTCTTCCAGCGAGGCGTTGCCGGCCCGTTCGCCGATGCCGTTAATCGTGCATTCGACCTGACG
>CAIWXH010000687.1 GCA_903916565.1 uncultured Oscillochloris sp.
ATTTACGCCAGCCCGGCGACGATTCGGCTGATGGAGGTGATGCTCGGCGATGCCGTGCGCGTCATGGCCCGTCGCGCCGCCGATGAGCTTGAGCTGCCGCTGTACGACGAGGCGCTGGTCGAGGCGGTGTTGCGCCGCTTGCGCCCGCTGCGCGAGGGTGTCCAGACGCTGCCCGAACTGCCCGGCATCGCCATTTACGCGACCCGCGCTGGGCACATCGCCGGGGCCGTCAGCTTGGGCTTCGAGGCCGCCGACGGCAGCGTGGTGATCTCCGGCGATGTGAGCGCGTCGCCCCAGCGTACGATTCTTGGGGCGGCAATACCCGCGCCGCGTCGGCCTGACTTGCTGGTGCTGGAGAGTACCTACGGTGCCCGCCTGCACCCGAACCGCGCCCAGGAAGAGCAGAAACTGGCCGAGGCGGTCGCCACCGTCATCACCCGTGGCGGTCACTGTCTCATTCCCGCCTTTGCGCTTGGCCGCGCCCAGGAGGTCATTCTCATCCTGCGCGCCGCCCAGCGCGACGGGCTGATTCCCCCGTTTCCCATCGCCGTTGATGGGCTGGTGCGGGCGGTCTGCGGTGCCTACGCCTCGTTCCCCGAAGCGCTGACGCCCGCGCTGCGCCGCCATATCATCGGCGGCGGCAAAGCTTTTTTCACCAGCAGCATTCAGCCCGTTGATTCGCCGCAGGCCCGTGAGCGGGTGCTGGCCGGGCCACCCTGCGCGATCATCGCCTCGTCGGGCATGCTCACCGGCGGCCCGTCGGTCTGGTACGCCGAGCGGCTGGCGGCGAGCGAGCAGGCCGCGATCTTCTTCAGCGGCTACCAGGACGGTGAGGCACCGGGGTTCCGCCTGCTGGCTTTGGCCGACGCCCCGCCCGAAACCCGGCGCATGAAGTTTGGCGAGCTTGAGCTGCCGGTCATCTGCCAAGTGGGGCGCTACAGCCTGAGCGCCCACGCCGACGGCGACGAGCTGGCGGCGATTGTGCGCGCCCTTCAGCCGCGCAGCGTGGCGCTTGTCCACGGTGACCCCGAGGCCCGCGCAGCGCTCAGTGCGCGCCTCAAAACGATGACCCAAGTGCTGACCCCGCGTGACGGTCAAATCTTGACCATTGCGCCCGCGAAGGGCGGGCGGCGCGTGGAAGTGCCTGCGCCGCTGGTGACCGCGCCGCTGGCGCCCGTTGGCGCCGGTGCGCCCCTCGACGACAGCGGCATCGAGCGCCTCTGGCTGGCCCTGCGCGACGGCACCGGCGTCCAGTCGCTCAGCGTGCGCGAGCTGGCGCGAGCCTGGTACGGCGACAATCCCGACACCGAGGGCGAGGTGGCGCTGGAGGCGGCGCTGGAGGCGGGCACGCCGTTCTTTGTCGCGCTGCCGAATGCGCCCGGCCTTTGGCGCCTGCCCGCGCCGACTGAGGTGCGGCGGGCGCAGGCGGCGGGAAGTGGCGGGCGACGCGGGCCGCGCCCCAACACCATGGCGATCCAGGCGGTGATTGACCGCTACCTTGGCGCTGCGCCCGACCTCTACCAGCGCGGCGTGGACACCGAGACGGGCGCGGTGACGCTGCGCTACTTCTTTCCTGCCGTCGCCGCCGCCCGTGACGCCGAGGCCATCGCCCTAATCAGCGCCGAGCTGAACGCGCCGGTGACGGTCTGGCCGCAGCCGCACCAAGGCCAATTGGCCGAAGCGGCCCTGGCGGTGCTGCCGTCGGGCCTGACGCCCGAGCGTGCCCCGGCGATCTACCTCGACACGGGCCGGGTGGAAGTGCGCTGCACCGGCAAGGCCGACCTTGCCGCCATACTCGCCGCCGAGGCGAGTTTCGCCGCCCGCACCGGGCTGCGCCTGAGCCTCCGCACGCCTGGGATGGCGCCGACGCCGGTGACGAGCAGCGCCGGTACGCCAGATGCGCCCGGCGACGAGGCGTTCGTGCCGCCGCGCCGCGTTCGCCCCAGCGAGCTGAACTTCGCCCTCGACAGTGCGCGCCGCTGGTTCGGCCCCGAGAGCGGCTTCTACAAAGCCAGCGCCGACCAGCCCACGCTGACGGTGACGCTGCGCTTCCACTTTCCCGAGACAGCGCGGGCGCACTACGCCACGCAGTTGGCCGAGTTGGCAACATCTATCGGCTGGACGGTGCGCCTCTGGCCGCAGCCCCACCAGGAAGCGCTGACACGCGCCGCCCGCGAGGCGCTGCCCGCCGGGATGACGGCGCTCGGTGCCCCGGCCCTACGCGCCGCCGCCCGCGAGGTCGAGCTGCGCGTCCAGGGCGCGGCGCCCGCCGAGGCCATCGAGGCCGCCACCGCCACCTTCACCACCCGCACGGGCTGGCGCCTGACGCTGCGGCGCGGGTGAGTGCGGCGGTAGACAAGGGTTTCAGGTGTCGGGTTTCAGGTTTCAGGCCAAAGACAAGGGTTCAGGGGTCGGGTTTCAGGTTTCAGGCCAAACGGTAAAGCAG
>CAIWXH010000688.1 GCA_903916565.1 uncultured Oscillochloris sp.
AACGTCCCCGGCTCTTGTAGCTGCGAAGCCTGCCTTCGCAGGCTATCCAGGCCGCGCAGGCGGCCTTCGCAGCCCATAGCCCGTGGCTTCCGCCACCGGGCGGGCGTTTTGGACGGGCACGGTGCTTCACAACCGCTATAGGATTGCTATAACACTGCCAGCCGCATCCGGAGCATGATGTACGCCTTTGCGTATCTGGGCAGCCTGCCGCAGCGCGCTTTGGCCGACCGCATGAAGCGCGTCCTCGTGCAGATGGACGGCCCCACCCCGGTCTGGAACCCGCAGTGGGCGAACGTCCTGGCCGCCCTCGGGGGCGCCCCCCGCGTCTGTCGGCCCTACGCGCCCCAGACGAAGGGCAAGGTCGAGCGCAGCATCCGCGTGGTCAAGGAGCGTTTCTGGCCCGGCGTTCGCTTCACCGATGGGGATGACCTCAACCGCCAAGTGCTCGCCTGGTGTGACCGGCGCAATCAGGTGGTGCCCGCCACCACGCGCGCCCAAGAGCGGCGCATGCGGGCGGCGCGCCTGCCGGTGATGGCCCGCCTGGCGCGCTTCGACTTCCGGTTCCAGCCCGGCGTGTCGGAACGGCTGATGCGCGAACTGTCCAGCCTGGCCTTCGTGCCGACTGCCACCAATGTGGTGTTTCTCGGCCCGCTGGGGGTAGGGAAACCACAACCAGCAGTCTGCCCCACGCGGGAAGGACGTTTCGCTGCCTGAGACCGTGACCGTGGTCGATCCCCGGCACCCCCTCTACGACCAGACGTTTCCCCTCCTCTATCTGACGCATGCCCACCAGATGGTCCGCTGCGCGGTGGTGCAACTGGCCCCTGATGTGACGCGCCTGATCCCCCTCGCGGCCACCGATCGCGCCGCCGTGCCGCCAGTTGTGTTTTCGGTGCACGCTGATGAGCACACCCGCAGCAGAATCGCTCACGCATCCGAAGATCGCTCCGGCGCATTGTGCCCGGCTGGCCTCCATCTATGTGCGCCAGTCCTCGGCCAAGCAAGTGGCCCAGAACCGCGAGAGTCAGGACTATAGCCATTCTACAGGGGTTGTTGAGCGCCTGCCGGGGGACTGAAGTCCCCGGCTACGGGTACGAAGGCCGCCTACGCGGCCTGGATAGCCTGCGAAGGCAGGCTTCGCAGCTACAGAGCCGGGGACTTTAGTCCCCCGGTTGCACAACCCGGATGGGATTGCTATAGTACCGTGCCAAGGCCGCACCACCACCGTGCAGAGACCTGTCAGGTGCGCGCAACGGATGATCACGTACCCACGCAGGTGCGCCCGTGCGCGCACCTGACCGGTCTAGCGGGGGCGGTTCGCCCGCACCGTGCGGTGTCCATACCCAGACGGCGGTGGGTCGGTTTGTCGAAAAAAGCGTGGCGGCCTTTCACACAAGGTCTAAAGGGGTTGCTTCCAGCACCATTGGCCCACCGGCCCGACCAAGCCGCAGATGAGCGCGCAGAAGATGGTATGATGGGGCGCAGAATTCCCACAAGCGCACCATAAGAGGGTATGCACGTTATATGACCGTCACTACCGGGACGACCACGCTCCCCCAGGCCCGAGGGATTGAACCGACTCGCGAATCGATTATGCAAGCGCTCGTCGATCACCTCTACTACTCCCTTGGTTCGACGATCCAGACCGCCAGCAAGCGCGAGATCAACACCGCTATGTCGCTGGTGGTGCGCGATCTGCTGATGACCCGCCGCCGTCAGACCGCTGATGCTCACTATCAGGCGAATCCTAAGTTTGTCTACTATCTCTCTGCCGAGTATATGCTTGGCAAACAGTTGCCGCAGAACCTGCTCTACTCAGGTACGACCGAGTTGATCCGCGAGGCGCTGGCCGCCAGCGGGCACAGCTTCGATGAGTTGATCGAGATGGATGTTGAGCCAGGTCTGGGCAACGGTGGTCTGGGCCGCTTGGCCGCCTGCTTCATCGACTCGCTGGCAACCATGGACATCCCGGCGGTCGGCTACGGCATTCGCTACGAGTTCGGCATCTACAAGCAGACCTTCGTTGATGGGCGGCAGGTCGAGGAGCCGGACGAGTGGCTGTTCCACGGGACGCCGTGGGAGTTTCCCGGCCCTGACAATATGATCGAGGTGGGTCTGTACGGGCGCACCGAGCGCTACACCGACGAGCAGGGCCGCAAGCGCGCCCGCTGGACGCCCGGTATGCATGTGCTTGGCGAGCCGTACACTACCTTGGTGCCGGGATACAACACGCCGACGGTGAATATCTTGCGCCTGTGGCGCGCACGGGCCACCAACGAGTTCGACTTTCAGCTCTTCGATGCGGGCGACTATGTGCGCGCCGTCGAGGTCAAGACCTACGCCGAGAATATCAGCAAGGTGCTCTACCCGAACGATGAGACGCCCCAGGGCAAGGAGTTGCGCCTCAAGCAGCAGTACTTCTTCTGCACCTGCTCGCTCCGCGACATTATCCGCCGCTTCCAGTTGAGCAACGATAGCTGGGACACCTTCCCCGATAAGGTCGCCATTCAGTTGAATGACACCCACCCCGTCATCGCCATCCCCGAGTTGATGCGGATTCTGCTTGAT